>JANQKJ010000237.1 GCA_028281205.1 Gammaproteobacteria bacterium | reverse complement strand
TAAGCGTGGCATTCACGGATTTATACGTTAGCTAAATGAATACGCTAATTCGGCATTATGTAAGACTTGTTTTGCTTCGGGCAGCGCCTCAAGACTTGCCGGCCTCTGCGGTATTACAAAAAATATTAGTAGTGCTGTATTTTATTCTTGCATTTATCAACACTTCGTCAATAAATAACCTTACACATAGCATCATACATAGCATAGTAGACTTGAGTATGCTTTTTTTGTTTACGCATATTTTGTTGCGCGATAAAAAACAACGAGTAAACCAAACATTTAATTCGTTTATAGGAGCGAGTTTGGTAATTGGCGTTGTTCATACCTTAGGTACAGTCATGTTTTCTGTTGATCAGGATCCACAAAATATATCAAACATGGCGCGATTAATATTTTTTATCATTTTCGTTTGGGTGATTGTAGTTTATGCGCACATAATCCGTCATGCCGTAGAAGTTAGTATGTCAGCTGCCAGTTCTATTAGCCTTATCTATATTGTGTTAAACGTGATGGTGTTAGTCTCTGTATCAGGGTTATTAAAGGCATAGTATGCATATACACTTTCTTGGTATTTGTGGCACGTTTATGGGTGGTTTAGCGTTACTCGCCAAGCAAATGGGCTATAAGGTGACAGGCTCTGATCAAGCAGTATACCCACCAATGAGCACTCAGCTAGAGTCTGCAGGCATTGATTTAATAGAAGGCTTTCACGCATCTCAACTTGATATTAGGCCGGATGAAGTAGTTGTGGGGAATGTGATGACACGAGGTCATGATGTGATTGAGCGTATGCTTAGTGAGCAGTGGCCAATGATATCCGGACCGCAATGGTTAAGCGAACATTTATTAAGAAGTCGCTGGGTGCTGGCGGTTTCTGGTACTCATGGAAAAACGACTACTTCAAGTATGCTTGCATGGATACTTGAATATGCGGGATTAGAACCAGGCTTTTTGATTGGTGGAGTGCCGCAAAATTTTGCTGTATCAGCACGAATAGGGAATAAACCATTTTTTGTCATCGAAGCCGATGAGTACGATACTTCATTTTTTGATAAACGGTCTAAGTTTATTCACTATCAACCAAGAAGTTTAATTATCAATAATATCGAGTTTGACCATGCAGATATTTTTAGAGATTTACAGGATGTTAAGCGCCAGTTTCATCATGTAATCAAAATCCTTCCCAGTCTGGGCAAAGTGATATTCAATGCGGATGATGACAATGTCCAAGCAGTTATTTCCCAGGGTATTTGGTCGGAGCATGAGTCGTTTGGTGTCAGTGAAGAATGTTATTGGCAGCTAAATAAATACCACGATAAGAAGAAGCCTTTTCAATTTTCTTTAATGGATGGCAAGAAGTACGAAGGCCAATTGTCATTGTTAGGTGAACATAACGCGCTGAATGCACTTGCAGCTATTGCTGCAGCAAGGCATGCAGGCGTTACTGTAGAACAATCTTTAAAGGCGTTGGCCGAGTTTGAAGGTGTTAAACGTCGGCTTGAAAATAAAGGTATATATGCGGGTGTAACTGTATATGATGACTTCGCGCATCATCCGACTGAAATTCATTGCACTTTACAGGCATTTAAACAACAACATGAAGATCAACGTATGGTAGTCGTATTTGAGCCCCGATCGAATACTATGCAGATGGGTGTGCATGCAGGGCAGTTACAACAAGCATTATCGCCTGCAAATGAATTATGTATTTACGACGGTGGAGAACTCAGTTGGTCAATTGAGGAAACACTGGCAGACTTACACAGTAATATTTTTACTGATATCGATCGGCTGGTTGAATACCTGTTAGCGATGTTGCAACCAAAAGATAATGTATTAATCCTTAGTAACGGTGGATTTGGTGGATTGTGTGGCAAGCTGATTGATGGCTTAAAGCTGCGTTAAATTTATTGTAAGAGTTGGAGAGTTTTATTGATAGAGAGACGGCAGCGTAGGAGAAGAGGCCTAAGTTCTACTGGCAAAATTGGCAAGTATTCTCTGGAAGAAGCAATTCGTGTGCAGCCAACGCGAACTCTTTACCGTTCATATGACCCATTTCTGGATCGTAAAGTTGCGATCAAAATTATTGAGCTGTTTGATCCTAATGGTGAGCAGGATGATGAGACAAATGATGCCTTTTTCCAAGAGGCGAGGGCAATTGGTCGTCTGCAACATCAGAATATTGTTTCTGTCTATGATGCCGGTGTAGGTGACTATGAAGGTTATATTGTTATGGAATTTGTCGAAGGTGAGAGTCTGCTGCGAAAGTTAAATAATGAAAAAACACTTTCATTAACTGTGGCATTAAAGATTGCAGTGCAAATTTGTAATGCTCTTGCGTATGCAGAGAGTAAGAATGTTGTCCATCGCGACATAAAACCTAGCAACATCATGCTAACACGTGAAAATCATGTCAAGGTCGTTGATTTTGGCATCTCA
>JANQKJ010000228.1 GCA_028281205.1 Gammaproteobacteria bacterium | reverse complement strand
CAGATAGAAAATCGCTCATTTTTAGTGATTGGCGGTGCCGGTACAATTGGCCAAGCGGTAGTAAAGGAGATATTTTCGCATAACCCCGGTAGGCTGCATGTTGTTGATATTAGCGAAAACAACTTGGTTGAGTTGGTTAGGGATATCAGGAGCTCGATGGGCTATATCCAGGGGGATTTTAGAACGCTGCCAATTGATTGTGGCTCGGTATATTTTGATGCGTTTGTCGATGGTCAGGAAGATTATGACTATATACTAAACTTATCCGCCTTAAAGCATGTGCGAAGCGAAAAAGATCCGTATACATTGATGCGGTTGATCGAGGTTAATATACTAAATACGATCAAAACGCTTTCATTAGCAACGAAACAGGGAGCGGCGAAGTACTTTGCTGTCTCGACCGATAAAGCATCCAATCCTGTCAATATGATGGGCGCTTCCAAAAGAATCATGGAAATGTTTTTGTTTCGAGATGATGTTGGCATACCGGTTTCTACAGCTAGGTTTGCCAACGTTGCTTTTTCCGACGGTAGTCTATTGCATGGTTTTAATAATAGGATACAGAAAAGGCAACCTCTCTCTGCTCCCAATGATGTTCAGCGCTATTTTATTTCACCAAAGGAATCAGGTGAGTTATGTGTGTTGTCATGTTTGTTGGGGGCCAATAGAGACATATTCTTCCCTAAGCTGAGTGAGGAACATTTGGACAAATTTTCAGATATCGCTATTAAATACTTGGATTCGATCGGCTACGAAGCCTTTATTTGTGAGTCAGAAGAGCAAGCTCGTCAAGAGGCAGATCAGTTAATAGGACAAGGAAAATGGCCATGTTATTTCTTTGGGAGTGACACAACAGGGGAAAAACCGGTTGAAGAGTTCTATACTGAGCGTGAGGAACTTGTTCTTGATCAGTTTAGTAGTATTGGTATTGTTAAAAGTGCTCCTATTTTGCAAAGAGAGTCGTTAGACAAATTTATTAAAGAAATTATTAGCTATCAGACATCAAGTCCTTGGAAGAAAGAGTATTTGGTTGATCTATTTACAGCCGTGGCGCCTGAGTTTCAGCATCTTGAAACAGGGCATAACCTTGACTCTAGGATGTGACACATGACGAGATATTTAGATTTTATACTTTCCCTCACGCTACTTATTTGTTTGCTGCCCTTGCTCGTCGTGGTGGCGGTTATTTTACGACTGACTGGAGAGCACGAGATTTTTTATAAACAGTTGAGAATCGGGGAAAACGGCAAGGAATTATATGTGCTTAAATTTGCGACTATGCTAAAAGATAGCCCGTCAATGCAAGGGGGTTATTTGACACAAAGGGGGGACCCAAGAGTACTGCCCTTTGGCGTATTTTTGCGAAAGTTTAAAATCAATGAGATACCCCAATTGCTCAATATACTGAAAGGTGAAATGAGCTTTGTTGGGCCCCGGCCGCTTGCCAAGGTACATTATGCAATGTGCTCTGAAGAACACAAAAAAGCCTACCATAACACCTTGCCTGGTTTAACCAGCGTTGGCTCGCTTTATTTTCGGGATGAAGAAAGTATTATGGCGTTATCCGATAGCTCGTATGAGGTGTTTTATCCTGATGTTATAATCCCTTATAAGGGCGCATTAGAAGTATGGTATGCCCAACATCGAAGTGTTAAGAACTATTTTAAAGTGATTATTTTAACCGGCCTGTCTGTTTTCTTTAATGTTAGAATCAATAATTATTTTGATGGGTTGCCAGAGGAACCAGGGGAGCTTCAGTCGATTATGACGAAGATCGGTCATTATTCTTCTGTGTAGGCCTTAAAAGTGACGTAACTCAACGTTCAATTTATATGCTGGGCCTATACGCAAAGAAGCAGGAGCATAAATAAACTACGCAATTAGTGTTGACAATGGCCAACTATTTTTAATAAATGGGTTTATCTTTTATAGCATGAGAATAGTGAGATATTTTTTTGTTGGAGGGGTTGCAGCAGTTGTTGATATTGGTTTGTTCACCTATTTCGCGAAGTACTTGGGATATAACTACTTTGTTGTAAGGCGCCATTAGCTTTACTTTAGCAACATTGGTCAACTATCTATTGAGTATCAGGCATGTTTTTCAAAGCGGTGTGAGATTCTCTAGAAGGCAAGAAGTTTTCCTGGTATTTTCGGTTAGCGGTATCGGACTTATAATTAATCAGGTTATTTTGTACATATTTATTAGCTTGATGTCATTCGATATGGTTCTCTCTAAAGTGATTGCAACAGGTTGCGTTTTCTTCTGGAACTATGGTGCAAGAACAAAATTTATATTTGGTGATTTGGAGTCGGAATCAGCGCGTTAGAGGATGTAATATACTGAAAGTTATTTGCTGAACTATAAATGCTTTGTCTTTGCAGCTCTTACTGAGTGATGAGTTCAGTTGGTGCTTTCTAGATAATAAGATTTGCTTAAAATCGATATACGATACACTTGGGAGGTATTTAATATGACATATTTAATAGATGGGCTAAAGCTTTTTTTGTTTTCCCCATTAATATTGACAGGCCTATTTATTGTAAATGGCACAAGTAGTTTGACGAATAGTAGATTTTTTAAACGAAAATACAATAATTATCCGCCTTTTCGTCGCCATATGGTTTTAGTTGAAGAGCTGAAAGCGGTATTGGGAGACAATAATAAGGACTTGAAGGTGTTAGATGTGGGTTGTGGCCCAGGGCATCTATTGGGGCGCCTATCGACAACGTCTGATATCACTTTTGCTGAATTACATGGAACAGATTTTAAACCTGTTGAAGAAGTGAAGACGCTATACAATGCTTTTGCTAATAATTATAACAAGAATAGCAAGACCAAAGATTTACCGTCTACGCTAGATTTTCAATATACTCAATCAGACCTTGAGAGAGAAGGGCTGGTAGCATATAACGATTCTTATTTTGATGTAATTTTTTGCTCTGATGTATTGGAACATCTCGGTAATACGGAGTTTATCCTTAGGGAGATTAAAAGGTGTTTGAAACCTGGTGGAGTTTTTATATGTAGTGTTCCTAATCCGGCAAACTTTTTTGATCGCGTGTATTTTATGTTTACTGGCAATTCAAATAGATTTCCATTAGAAGATGACACGTTAAAATATCATCACGTATCCTATTTTAATGTACCTATTTTGCGTAACTATTTTCGCAGAGTAGGGTTTAACCCGATAAAAAATAGAGGGGATATAGTTTATATGATGCCCGTTATATCTCGATTTGATGTATCAGGCCTATTTTTTTCTCACAGTATTGTGAGTGTATGTCGCTCCTAGACATTGTGTTGATTGATATCATTTAATTTATCTTTCTTGGTATGGCTTTAAATTCAATATTTTTGATGTAGGTTTTCAAAATAGAAATCTTTGTCAATGAGTGAAAAAAGTAAATCTTCTAGTTTCGACGTATTGCCACTAATAAGATAAGCCATTCCTGTTTTTTGTTGGAGCTTTTTACTACTTTTAAAGCTTCGTTAATTAATGGGAGTTTGTTGAACCTAATTTGTCTATTATTTTAATGAATCGAAGGCGATAGCTTGGTGAAAGTTATAGTAAGACGCTCTTGCCTAATTAACTATAAAATAGTTAGTGTCCATACAACTGAAGTGAAGATATATGCTAAAAAAAATATTTGGATATCTGGCGTAACAGGTTTTACCGGCAGGTATTTGGCGGAGTTTATTAAACGTAATAGTCCGAATTGTAACGTTGTTGGTTTAGGTAGATCTTCTTCGCCTGGCGTGGCTGCATTAGATGAGTATTACCAAAGCGACTTGGCTACTGATGCCATTGAAAATTCGTTAGCAAGCTTAGCACCGCCAGATATAGTTTTTCACTTAGCGGCCGTATTGCCGCCGAAGTCAGACTCGCTGATGTGGCAAGTTAACGTTGGAGGAACATTAAGACTAATAAAGTTTCTCGCTTCATTTAACAAGCCTGGTATACGTTTTGTTAACATTGGTTCAGTGGCGGAATATTTGGTTAAAGCCGATGGTTACTACACTGAGACGGATCCTTCCGGTGGTATGACAACTTATGGTCAGTCAAAATGGGCACAATCCGAAGTGGCCTTTCGGGCTGGTAGAGAGTGGGGCGTGTCTATAATTAGTACAAGAACATTTAATTTGATTGGTGTTGGGCTTCCCGCTAAATATTTAACTGCGACTATATGCCAACAGTTTGCTGATCCTGCCATAACTCAACTCAAGCTTGGTGACATACGAGCAGTTCGTGATTTTGTTGATGTTGATGATGCGGTTAGGGCTTACTGGGAATTGGCGTTAAAGGGAATTCCGGGCGAAATGTATAACGTTTGCTCTGGTGTTGAAACGACAATTGAAGACTTAATAACTATAAGTGGCAATATTACTGATAGAAAGCTTGCGGTAGTCAGCGAAGAAAGTCGATTCCGCCGTGAAGATGTTAATAGGGTCTATGGAGATAACAATAAGATTAATACACTGGTTGGTTGGAAACCACAAATATCGCTAGAGCAAGCACTCAGTAAAGTTATAAAAGCTGAACGGTCTACACAGTTGGTATCTCCTGCTATATTGTAAACAGACTGGTATCATTTACTCAAAGGTTAAGGTTGAAGTAGAATGGTTATAGGACTAACAGTTACTACGTGGTGGGATGTTTATTAAATGGATTTTATATCAACACTGCTTGGCCGTGAAAAGAGTCTTTTTGCGGAGGATATAGCAAACTTTTCAAAAAATATTAGAGAGCAGATAGAAAATCGCTCATTTTTAGTGATTGGCGGTGCCGGTACAATTGGCCAAGCGGTAGTAAAGGAGATATTTTCGCATAACCCCGGTAGGCTGCAT
>JANQKJ010000022.1 GCA_028281205.1 Gammaproteobacteria bacterium | reverse complement strand
TTAGCTCACCCGGCATTGTATAATTGGCGGTCACAGTGTCAGGACTGGCGCGCGGTGATCGTCGCGCGCTCATGAGAACCGTTCAGTTTAGGCCGATACATTCCCTGATTGAAGCAAAATTGCTCAATAGGACACAAAATATACAATCCCTTACCGCAAGCCTGCATAGCCGTCTTTCCAGTGAGTTAAGACATCATTGCTGGGTAGTCGATGTTATCGGCAATACACTAGTATTAATTACTGATAATGCCGAAAGAGCCACTATTTTACGCTACCAGCAACATGAATTGGTTAAACAGATCAACGAAGAATTTGGTCATACTCTGGCCACACCCGTTAGGCGTATCAAGATAAAAATCGACTATAATTTGACTAAGTTACCCTCTAATATTGTTAATTCGAGTAACCGAGATAATAAAGTCATCAACCAAGCTAAGCACCACTGCCAACAGATGTTAAATCTGTTGAATAAATCTAATACCTAACTAAGCAGCTGTCGCAGTTGCTGTTTCAGCATATAAGATCGGCACATCCTGAGCATGCTTTTCAAATGTCACTTCCTCCCAGGCAGAATGATCATTTAGCAGCGTGCTAAGCAAAATGTTGTTTAACTCATGCCCCGATTTATAGCCTTTAAAAGAGCCAATCAAGCTGTGGCCTAACAAATATAAGTCACCAATTGCATCGAGAATTTTATGCTTTACAAACTCATCCTCATAACGCAAACCATCTTCATTAAGAATTTTTTGATCATCCACAGCAATTGCGTTATCTAGACTGCCTCCCAGTGCCAAATTTTGTGCTCTTAAGTATTCAAAATCGCGCAAAAAACCAAAAGTCCGCGATCGGCTCACTTCTTTTACAAAAGAGGTTGAAGAAAAATCGATTTCAGCAAATTGTGGACCTGCCTGAAACACTGGATGGTCAAAATCAATGGTAAAAGCAACCTTAAAACCGTCATAAGGTTGGAACTCGGCCCAACGATCCTGATCCGTAACACGTACAGTCTTTTTAATACGTACAAACTTCTTGGCAAGTTCTTGCTCTTGGATACCGGCGGATTGCAGCAAGAAAACAAAAGGCCCTGCACTACCATCCATGATAGGAACCTCAGGCCCAGACAATTCAACAATCAGGTTATCTATGCCAAGCCCGGCAACTGCTGATAACAAATGTTCTACTGTTGATACTTTGATACCGTCTGTTTCCAATGTAGTAGAGAGCTGGGTATCTCCAACATTATCGATACAGGCTTGAATCTCTGGAGCATGCTCTATGTCAGTACGTCGAAATACAATACCCGCATCTGCTTTTGCAGGCCTTAGGGTTAAGTGGATTTTTTCACCGGTATGTAGTCCAACTCCACTTGCGCGGATAATATTCTTTAACGTTCTTTGTCTTATCATGTGCAATTCCCAGATTTTAGCGGCTGCTCCCTAGCAATACGGATAGTCCGTAGTTGAGAACTATTATCAATTAGAGGCTAGACTTTGACTACCCCCCATTCGTTGTATGTATATACGACCATCGACTTGAATGATAATTCCCACATGCTTGATTAAACGCCATATACAGATAATTAATCTGCCTGGCGACGTAAAAATGCAGGAATATCAAGCAAATCCTCGTTGTAAGACCCATCATTAGCATTATTTATTTCACTTTCGTCAGTTCGCGCTACAGAGGGGCGTACAAGCTCCTGAACGGGCACTTCTTTTTCAATCGGGGTTGCGGTTGACTCCACCAACGCGACCTTAGCCGGCGCTGTTGCCATCATATGATTGCCAAGCCCGGTGGCCACCAATGTTACGCGTAACTTTTCTTCCATTAACTCATCTATAGCAGTACCGACTACAACAGTGGCATCTTCTGACGCTATGGCCTCTATATGCGAACCTACTTCAGCAATCTCATTCATGCCAATATTTGGCCCTGCAGTGATATTGACTAAAATACCTCTAGCACCGGTAATATTAACATCCTCTAATAAAGGACTATGGATAGCTGCCTCTGCGGCTTCCCTTGCCCGTTCGGCACCAATACCTACACCTGAACCCATCATCGCCATACCCATTTCTGACATCACAGTGCGCACATCAGCAAAGTCGACATTGATCAGACCTGGACACGTTATCAACTCTGCAATCCCTTGAACTGCACCTAACAGTACATCATTAGCTGCACGAAATGCTTCCAGCAAGCTTGTATCGTCACCCAATACTGTCAGTAACTTTTCATTTGGGATGGTAATTAATGAATCTACTTGATTTGCGAGTTCTTCAATACCACGATTGGCAATCTGTGAGCGCTTAGTACCCTCAAAAGGAAACGGCTTAGTAACCACAGCGACTGTCAATATACCCAGCTCTTTTGCAACTTCCGCAACAATGGGTGCCGCTCCAGTACCGGTACCACCACCCATGCCAGCAGTAATGAAAAGCATGTCAGCGCCCGCAATCACATCATGAATACGATCACGATCCTCAATTGCTGATTGTCGACCAATCTCAGGGTTGGCACCCGCACCTAAGCCTTTTGTAATTTCAGTGCCTAACTGCAATGTCGCTTTTGCATTAGTCCGCTGTAAAGCTTGTGAGTCGGTATTGGCGCAAATGAAATCCACACCATCAATTTCTGCGTTCACCATGTGTTGCACGGCATTACCGCCACCGCCACCTACACCTATAACTTTTATTACTGCACTTTGACCATATGCGTCTACTAATTCAAACATGTTACTTCTCCTCTAGTCACTCAATTTCAAATCAAAAAATCTATTTAAAAATTACCTTGAACCCAATTTTTCACTCGACCAAATACTGCTGATAATCCCCCATTGTTATATTTCCTATGCTCTTCCGACTGTTCACTCATGTGACCAAACAGCAGCAACCCAACCCCGGTTGCATGAATTGGATTGCGCACCACATCAATTAACCCAGTTACATATTGAGGCACACCTAAACGCACCGGCATATGGAATACTTCCTCAGCCAACTCAACTACCCCTTCCATTTTTGAACTACCTCCAGTTAATACAATGCCTGCAGCGATTAAATTCTCATAACCACTGCGTCTTAATTCCGCTTGTATTAACGACATTAATTCTTCATAACGCGGCTCCACCACTTCAGCTAATGTTTGTCTAGCCAAACGACGCGGTGCGCGTTCACCCACACTCGGCACTTCAATCACTTCATCCGGGTTAGTGAGTTGACGTAATGCACAAGCATATTTAATTTTTATTTCTTCTGCATATTGCGTTGGTGTACGCATAGCAATAGCAATATCGTTGGTGACTTGATCACCTGCAATAGGAATTACTGCAGTGTGCTTTATGGCTCCTTCACTAAAGACAGCGATATCTGTTGTTCCTCCACCAATATCGACCAAGCAAATCCCCAATTCCTTTTCATCTTCAGTCAACACTGAATAGCTTGATGCTAACTGCTCTAAGATGATGTCGTCAGCATGCAATCCACAACGCTCGATACACTTAACAATATTTTGTGCTGCTGATACGGCACCAGTCACCAGATGTACTTTGGCCTCCATGCGCACACCAGACATTCCGATAGGTTCACGAATACCTTCTTGCTGATCAATAATAAATTCTTGTGGTAACACATGTAATACTTTCTGATCCGCCGGAATCGCTAATGCACGCGCTGCATCAATCACACGTTCAACGTCACTCTCCTGTACCTCTCGATCTTTAATTGCCACAATACCGTGTGAGTTCATACTCTTGACGTGACTACCGGCAATGCCTGCGTATACTGAATGTATCTGGCAACCCGCCATCAGCTCCGCTTCTTCAACTGCGCGCTGAATCGATTGCACTGTTGATTCAATATTAACTACCACACCTTTCTTTAAGCCGCGCGAAGGATGGGTACCAACGCCAATAATTTCAAGTTCATTGTCTTCGGTTACCTCAGCCACTATGGCGACGATTTTCGAGGTGCCGATATCTAAACCTACAATCATTCCGCTTTCAGTTTTTTTACTCATAATCACTTAATACATGTCATTAACTATTCCAACGCACGGCAAAACCATTACTATGACGCAAATCTATGCTCGCGATTGCCTCACGCTCAGCTTTAGTAAACATGGCGAGAGAGTGCAAACAACGTCGTATTTGCTTTTCTGTTTGCTCTCTTCCCAAGTTAATAGTGATCCCATCAGCAAGCCGTATTTCTTTATCGTAACGAGCATCTTCTTTGAGGCTAATAATTTCTGCACCCACCTGCTTAAAGTCTGCCTTATATCTGTAATATAAATCGATAACTTCCCTTTCCCTTCCCTGTACGCCATCTAACAAAGGCAAATGTGAATACTCATCAGCATTCACTGCATAAAATTTTTCTGCATATTTATTTATTAAATGTTGCTGACCCCAGCGAAAGTATGGCTGTTGCTCCACTATATTAATCACAACTTTACTTGGCCATTGGCGCTTAATAGTTGCTCGATAAACCCAGGGGATATCATTTAGTTGATTTTCAAATGCTGTTAAATCCACTGTGAAAAATCCACTATGCATATAATTTTGCGCAATAGTTTTAATCTCAGATTTGTCTACTTTTTGTAAATAGGATTGAATCTCGATAGTTTTTATTGGTATATCGTCAACTTGCTTAGTTGCCCACATCCCCACGATGACTACTAATGCGACTGAAATTAATTTCCCCACCTCACGAAAATCTATGCGCAAAGTTTCACTTTGCTTTGTCGACCTTCTATGATTTTTCTTTTTTCGATTAGCCATTACTAGTTTCTCTAAAATGCAGTATCAAGAATTTTTAAAACTAAATAATCAAAACTAATATTTACATGAGATGCCGCCATAGGAACCAAACTATGATCTGTCATGCCTGGAACTGTATTAACTTCAAGAAACCATGGCTGTTGCTGTTGATCTAACATCACATCAACACGCCCCCAGCCTGAAGCTTCTGTGACATTAAATGCCTTTAATGCCTGTTGCTGAAGTTCTCTTTCCTGATGTTCCGCTAATCCACAGGGCAGAATATATTGTGTATCATCAGCTTGATATTTAGCTTCATAGTCATAAAAATCATGCGGTGTCTCTAACTTAATGACTGGTAATGCTTCTCCATTTAATATACCAACCGTATACTCTTCACCATTTATCCACTGCTCTGCCATTAAACGACCTTGAAATTGCCGAGCGTCATTGACCGCATAAGCAAATTCTTGTTGGTTGGATATTTTATGAATACCCAAACTGGAACCTTCCTGTGATGGTTTAACAACAAACACAGAACCTAGTTTAGATTTAATAGCATCATATTCCGTAACATCATCTAGATACACAAAGTCGGGAGTAGGCACATTTGCACTCGCCCATATTTGTTTTGTCATTAGCTTATTCATACATATTCCAGAAGACATGACGCCACTACCTGTGTATGGCAGTTTTATCATTTCTAAGCCTCCTTGAATCGCCCCGTCTTCACCGCCACAACCATGTAACGCTATAAATACACGATCGAAATTCTCATCTATTAGCTTATTAAATATATCAACATCAACATCTATACCTACCGCATTCACGCCACTTGCCTGTAATGCATTTAGAACTGCGGCACCACTTTTTAAAGAGATTTCTCGCTCGCCGGAGCCCCCTCCCATGAGCACGGCAACTTTTCCATATTTACTGACATCCAGGTTATTCATGACGACTTACCTAGAAATTTTACTTCTGGAATTAACTCAACATGACATTTTTGGTACACTGTTTGTTGTACATGTGTAATTAGTCGTTCAATGTCACTTGCGGTTGCGTTAGCTTCATTAAGAATAAAGTTTGCATGCTTCTGTGAAACACATGCACCGCCGATCGCAAAGCCTTTTAGGCCACATTGTTCGATTAACTTAGCTGCAAAACCATGTTCTGGGTTCTTAAATACAGAGCCACAGTTCTTTTTTCCTATGGGTTGTGAAGCAGCTCTTTGTGCCAACAAATCCTTTATAGAGATAATGTTTGTATCCGAATTTTTTGCCTTCAATTCAAATCGTGCACCAACAAACCATTCATCATAAAAACTTTTGACATATCGGTAACCATATTCAAACTCACAAGCATGGCGAGTAATGATCTCGCCTTGCCTATTAATTGTGTCAACCTGAATAACATGCTCCCATGTTTGTCCACCGAAGGCACCGGCATTCATCGCTAATGCTCCACCTACCGTGCCTGGTATACCAGCCAAAAATTCAATTCCCTGAAAGCCATTAGAAACACTGGCACGTGCAAGTTTGGCGCATGCAGTACCTGCTTGTGAGTAAACTGTGGATTTTTCAAAATCAATCTCTTTTAATCCACTTTGAGTGATGATAACTACACCATCGATACCACCATCACGTATTAACACATTCGAACCCAGGCCTAACCAAGTTATTGGCACTTGCACATCTGTATGCGCAAGGAAATTACTCAAATCTTCTAAGTCTGCCGGATGGAATACACATTCAGCGTGTCCACCCACACCCCATGTGTTGTATCGAGAAAGCGAAACATCAAACAATAGTTCGCCGCGCGTTTCCGGAGTATTTATACTTGTCATCACGCTAACTGAACCTCATCTTGTACTTGTTTATACAAGTTAGTAGCTAGCCTTCCAATGCTGCCTGCTCCCAGGGTTATAACAACATCATTGGGAGCAACAATATTAGCCAGTGTTGCACTTAGTTCCTGCTCGTCTTCCAATAGGGCAGCGTCCAAATTACCTCGCAAGCGTAACGCGTGTATTAATGCGCGACTGTCTGCATTATTTATAAATTGTTCTCCTGCCGGATAGACATTTAAAAGAAGCAGTACATCTACTTCATTTAATACACTTACAAACTCGTCAAATAAATCCCGTGTGCGGGTATAACGATGCGGTTGAAATATCGCAACAATGCGTTGGCCTAACCAACCGTGGCGGACACCATCGACTGTTGCTGCGATTTCTTTCGGATGGTGTGCATAATCGTCAATAAATTCGACAACACCCCCATCAAGCTTTACTGTACCAATATGTTGCATACGACGCCCAATGCCAGCAAAGTTTTCTAGTGCGTGGGCAATTTTTTCTACTGAGGTTTCAAATTCCAAACCTACTGCAATACTTGCCAGGGCATTCAAAACATTATGTTTACCAGGAAGATTTAATGTAAATGTTGTTGCTTGTTTGATTCCCCTGCCTTTTACGGTAAATGTTGTCTTCTCATGTTGATAATGGATATCCGTTGCATAAAGATCAGCCTCAGGCGAAAAACCATAGGTGACATAGGGTCTGGCTACATCCGGGATCAAGCTGTGCACAACTTCATCTTCAATACACAATACAGCCAAACCATAAAATGGGATGTTATGCAGAAATTCAACAAACGCATTTCTCAATTTTTCAAAATCATTTTCATATGTGGATAGATGATCTGCATCAATATTAGTAATCACCGAAACAATCGGTTGAAGGTGCAAAAATGAAGCATCACTTTCATCAGCCTCTGCTACCAGATATTCACTGCCACCAAGCTGCGAATTAGTGCCTATGCTATTTACACGGCCGCCCACAATAAAGGTTGGGTCCAATCCTGCTTCCGCCATTACAGTAGCCACCAGACTTGTTGTTGTTGTTTTACCGTGTGTGCCCGCAACCGCTATACCATGCCTAAATCTCATTAGCTCTGCGAGCATTTCTGCACGCTGAATAATAGGAATACGTTTTTCAAGTGCTGCTTGGATTTCGACATTATCAGTATTGATCGCTGACGACACTACAACCACATCCATATCATCAACATTTGCACCATCATGAGCTTCATAAATGGTTGCACCTAATTTCTCTAATCTGCTAGTGGTAGCATTAGGGTGATTATCTGATCCAAATACATTAAAATCTAAATTCAACATCACTTCTGCAATACCACTCATTCCAACACCACCTATACCAATAAAGAACACATTCTTTATTTTGCGCATAGGTAATGTTGGAGAAACGTAATTCATCAATGCGCTCCCGCCATTACACACCCGCATGCGTCCATGCATGCATCAGCAACTCGCTTACTGGCATTAATTTGCCCAAGCTTTTTCGCAGCTTGCGCCATACTAATTAAACGTTGGTCATCTGCAAGCAATGTTTTAAGTAGCATAGCCAGTTTTTCTGCTGTTAGTTCTGATTCTGACAACAAGCAGGCAGCATCCGCCTCAACATAACTGCGTGCATTTGCAGTCTGATGATCGTCCACCGCATATGGAAACGGAACTAACACTGAACCAAGCCCAACCGCCGCAATTTCGGCTAATGTAATAGCACCACTGCGACACACAATGAGATCCGCCCAAGCGTAAGCCTTCGCCATGTCCTCAATAAACTCATCCACCTGCACGTGCAAATCATGTTGTTGATAAGACCAAAGCACACGTTCACGTTTATTAACTCCAGTTTGATGCCAAACATCGATAGGCATGGTCTGTGATAGAATTTTTATTACTTCGGGTAATAAGTTATTTAAAGCAAGCGCACCCAAGCTGCCTCCTATAATGAGTAGTCGCTTATGCTTACCAGCACGGTTTAAGCGTACTTTAGGATCAGCCATAGACATCAACTCACTACGTACAGGATTGCCGCTATATTCCAAACGAGTTTTTTTATGACGGATGGGAAAACCCGTAAACATAATTTTGCTTAGTGGTGCAAGTATGCGATTTGTTAAACCAACTACCGCATTTTGCTCATGAATAATTAATGGCTTTCTAAGCAGCACACCAATAAGTGCACATGGTCCGGAAACAAAACCACCCATACCCAATAATGCGCATGGCTGATACTTGCGTACAATACGCAAACCTTCCAATAACGCCTTGACAATAATTATCGGTGCACGCAAATACTGTATCAAACCTTTCCCTCTTAACCCTTGCACATGCATTAATACAAGCGAAATTCCTGCAGCCGGAACAACACGAGCTTCGATACCTTTCTCTGTCCCCACCCATATAATGGGTACTCCACGTTGCTTAAGTTCATTCGCCACAGCCAGTGCTGGAAACACATGTCCTCCAGTTCCACCCGCAAGAATCATCACAGGTTGCATATCCATCACCTGCCACCCGTCGGCTTGCGCTTACGTTTATGCACGCGCCGCGCACCTTGTTGATTTGCCTCTATATACACGCGCATCAATAAACCTAATGCTATGCAACTGGCAAGCAAGTTACTGCCACCCACACTTAGAAATGGCAAACTCAAACCTTTAGTTGGCAACAAACCCATATTAACGCCCACACTAATAGTGGCCTGTAGCGCAAACCAAATGCCACACCCATATGCCAGATGTTGTGCAAAAGTCATTTGCTGTTTTTGTGCGTAACCAGCCAACCAAAAACAACGCCATATAAATACTAAATAAGCACATAGTAGAATTGCGATACCAATCAGGCCCAACTCCTCTGCTAGCACAGCAAAAATAAAATCATTATGAGCCTCAGGTAAATAGAATAATTTCTGAATACTTTCCCCCAGGCCTTCTCCAAACAAACCGCCACTGCCTATTGCTATCAAAGCCTGAGTTAACTGAAAACCATCACCCAATGGATCCTCAAACGGTCTCCAAAAAGTTGTTACCCGCGACCACCTTTCTTGGTCTGTTCTTGCCAGGAAGTACATAACTGCAATCGAGCATGCGGTGGAAAAAATAAATGGCGCTAGACGCACACCGCCTAAGTACAACATCATAAAAACTAATGCGGTCAGCACAACTGTGGAACCAAAATCAGGTTCCAGCATTAACAAAATGGCAATAATCGCCACCAAGGCCATGGGGTTAATAAATGCTTTAAAGTCTTTATGCACATTTGACCCATGCCGGACTATGTAACCCGACAGATAAATTATCATTGCAACTTTAGCGAATTCAGAAACCTGTAATCCAATCGGGCCTAATGCTAGCCAACGGCTGCTTCCATTAACTGTGCGTCCAAGCCCAGGAATTAGAACCATAACTAACAACGCAACTGTAACTACCAATAAAAATGGACCAAGCTGCTCCCAATAGGCTAAACGAATACGAGTCAACGCAAAAATACAAAGTACTCCCAGCAGCATAAATACCATTTGTTTTTTGATGTAAAAAAATGCGTCTTCATAGCCCTTGTAGCCCAACTCTACAGTCGTTGAAGTCATCATAGTCACACCCAAACCAACAAGGATGAGTAATGCAAAAAACATTTGTATATCGATATAACTTGCTATCGATGACTCTAAATTATCTGTATGTTGCTTTAATCTAGACATTAGACCCACCAATAACTTTTGCATACACTGCTTGCTTAAAAGCTAACCCACGTTCGATGTAATTCGCAAACATATCGAAGCTAGCGCAAGCAGGAGAAAATAATACTACCTGACCAGGGGCAACTAGCTGACTAGCTAACTCTACGCATTCATCTAAGGAAGATGCCTCTCGAATATCAACCTGATCTTTCAATGCATTTATAAAGACCTGTCTATCTCGTCCAAACACAATCACATGACTCACATTATTTACGACTACTGAGCTTAGCTCCGACAGTGAACCCCCTTTATATACACCACCCACAATTAAGACTAATGATTGCTTAAATCCTTTAATAGCAGAAACAGTTGCAC
The DNA here is from genome assembly GCA_028281205.1 of Gammaproteobacteria bacterium. Lineage (GTDB taxonomy): Bacteria > Pseudomonadota > Gammaproteobacteria > UBA4575 > UBA4575 > UBA1858. The sequence continues at coordinate 27,772 of JANQKJ010000022.1, read as the reverse complement.
CCACATTGGTACCTTTACTATCATCAATCCACTGCACATGATTATGCTCAATAACCAATTCACACCGATGTGACAGCCCCTTAAAATCTCTAATCGCATCTAGAGCTTTAACTTCATCTTTTATCAAGTCCTGTGTTACCGCCAATGCAGCTAGTACATTAAGTTCACCCGTAGAGCCTAGTAAAGAAAGCTCGGACGATTGAATAATTTTTCTATCGCCTCGAACCAACCACCTGCCGGTCTCGTCTTCTATAACACCATAGTTATCACCACTTGGGACATCACTGCCAAAACTCAAGCTAGTTTGATAATCAGATAAAAAACTTTTTGTTAGCTTATCGCGCGGAATGACTTTATGCGTAGCATTTTTATAAATAGTAGATTTTATCTGTGCATACTGTTCAATATTCTCATGCCTATCTAAATGATCTTCACAAATATTCAAAACAACAGACACTAAAGCAGAAAGCGACTTACATGTTTCCAACTGAAAACTAGATAATTCCAAAACAAAAATATCTACATCGTCATTAACAACACTTAATGCCGGCTCACCGATATTTGCACAGGCTTTTACACGCAAACCCTGGCTCGCGAGTATATCTCTCACCAGCATTGTCACAGTGCTTTTTCCATTCGATCCCGTTATAGCAATGTAAGGCTTAGCAACCTGGCGGGCAAACAATTCAATATCGCCAATGACTTCAGCACCACGCTGTTTCGCTTGTTCGATTTCTGGCAGCTGTGGAGACACACCAGGACTCAATACAATAACGTCAGCTTGTTCAATCCATTGCTGATTGATGGAACCAAATGATATATGTGCGTCTGATAACATAGACTTGACCTTGGTCGCATTTGGCGGCAGTTCACGCGTATCCATTACGCGAAACTTTTTATTTTGTGCAACAAAATATTCAACCACCGAAAAACCTGATGCACCTGCACCCACAATCAAGTAATTTTTGGTATCAATTTTCATCGCATAGTTTATTTCCACACTTGATTACCCATTGTCCACTAACGTAGTTTTAAAGTAGCCAAGCCAATTAATACTAAAATGATGGTGATAATCCAAAAGCGAACAATCACTCTAGGCTCTGGCCATCCACGCAACTCAAAATGGTGATGTAAAGGTGCCATTTTAAATATACGTTTACCTGTTAACTTATATGAAGCCACCTGAATCATTACCGACAGTGTTTCCACTACAAACACTCCACCCATAATGATTAAAACGATTTCTTGTCGCACTAATACCGCCACTGTGCCCAATGCTGCACCCAAGGATAATGCACCCACATCACCCATAAACACTTGTGCTGGATAAGCGTTGAACCATAAAAAGCCTAACCCCGCACCAACAATTGCGGCACAAAACACTATTAGCTCACCTGCCATAGGAATAAATGGAATCGCCAAATATTCAGCAAAGGCCGAGTGCCCACTAACATAAGCAAATATTCCCAAAGCACCTGCAACCATTGCCGTTGGCATAATTGCCAAACCATCTAGACCATCTGTTAAGTTAACTGCATTACTGGAACCAACAATTACAAAGTAAGCAAGCAATACGAACCATGGGCCTAAATTGATGACAATATTTTTAAATAAAGGCACATAAAAATTAGTTTCAACTGGCAAGCTAGCGGTTTTAAATAACCACCAAGCCGCAATTAGTGCTACAGCAGACTGTAATCCATACTTCAAGCGCACTGATATACCCGCGCTGTTCCCTTGGACTAATTTTTTAATATCATCAAAAGCACCAATCGCACCAAAAGCAAAAGTTACAAAACACACTACCCAGATATAACGATTGCCTAAATCACCCCAAAGCAATGTACTAACTAAAATACTTAACAACAAAAACGCGCCGCCCATTGTCGGTGTGCCGGCTTTAAGCAAATGTGTTTGTGGTCCATCAGAGCGAATATTCTGGCCAACTCGGTAATCTGATAACCTGCGAATCATCATTGGGCCAGTAACAAAACAAATTACCAATGCAGTCAGCACACCCAAAATAGCGCGCAAGGTAAGATAACCAAACACATTGAAAGCGCTGTTATACTGTTCTAAATATTCAAATAAATATAGAAGCATAGTAAATTCTAGTTAATGCCTCCCTGCATGTTCCACTAGGCTAGCAACTACATCTTCCATATGCATAGCACGCGAACCTTTAACAAGTACACAGCAGTTATCATTTAGTTGCGCTACCAGTGCTTCGCTCAATTGATTATGCTGATCAAAATGACATGCGTGATTGCCAAAACTATTAACTGCATGTTTTGACAATTCACCTAAAGCAAATAATTTTTTCACGCCAGCAGATTTAGCCTTAATGCCAATTTGCGCGTGGATCTGTTCTGCTTCATCACCCAATTCACCCATATCACCAATTACCAACCACGGTTCTTTGGGCTGTGCGCACAAAACATCTATCGCAGCAGATAATGAACCAGGATTTGCATTGTATGTATCATCCAAAATAACCGAACCACTCAAACCTTGCTTAGTTTGCAATCGGCCTTGAAGGTGATGAGAACTTTCCAGTCCTTGCTTAATCAGTGCAAAATCTACATTTAGCTGATGTGCTACTGCTGCAACACCTAATGCATTACATGCATTGTGTTTACCAGGTAGTGGCAAGCTAACTTCAATTACTTCATTATCAATCTTTATCATCAAATGATTACCATTATGCGCAACACCTTTGACATCGGCTTTATCATTAAAGCCAAAGGTGATAATAGTTAAATTCCTGTCCCGCGCCATGCTCAACCAAGCATCCAGGTATTGATCATCTGCATTTAAAACAATCACACCATCTTCACCAAGACCATTCATAATTTCACCCTTGGCACGTGATACACCTTCGACTGAACCAAATCCTTCTAAATGTGCAGGCCCAGCGTTAGTGATAATTGCAATGTCAGGTTCAGCCAAACAACTTAAATGATTAATTTCTCCAAAATGATTGGCACCCATTTCTATCACTGCAAATTCGTGATGCTCACGCAAAGTAAGCAATGTAAGTGGCACACCTATGTGGTTATTTAAATTGCCCTGGGTGTAACAAGTGCTGCCTGCTAACGAAAGCACATTGCTTAACATTTGTTTAACAGTGGTCTTGCCATTGCTGCCGGTTATGGCTGCAAGTTTTGGTGCCACTACATGTCGCCAGGTCTGTGCCCAACGGGACAGACCTTTCAGAGTATCCTCAACAACAATCGAGGGCAGTACGGTATTAACCTGCTTATGTACAAACACACCCGCAGCGACGGCTTCCACATCCTGATTAATAAATGTATGTCCATCAAACCGATCGCCTTCTAGAGCAACAAACAGATCACCTTGATGCAAATTACGTGTGTCTGTTGACAAGGATGAAATATATTTATCTTCACCTTGCAACTGACCTTGTGCCATTTCGGCTATCTGACTTAACTGCAACCATTGAGTCACTTGTTCAGCCATGAGCCATCCTTTGAAGTTTACTCCTTACAACCTCAACATCATCAAAGGCAATTACTTGATCACCAATATATTGATACTTTTCATGTCCCTTGCCAGCAATCAACACGGCATCATTATTAGTGGCGAGATGTAGTGCATGTGCAATCGCATCTTTTCTATCTACGATACTGATACATTGACTATCAGCCACACAGCCTTGTGAAATCTGCTGTATGATTATTTCTGGTGCTTCATGACGTGGATTATCAGAGGTAATCACAACATAGTCACAATTAGAGCTTGCTATTTCACCCATCTGCTCACGCTTACCTTGATCGCGATCACCACCGCAGCCAAATACACAAATTAATTTACCAGGACAATGTTTACGCATAGCAGTAATCGCCGCCAGTAATGCCGCAGGTGTATGCGCATAGTCGACAATAATATTTGCATTTGTTCCTGACTCAACACGCTGCATGCGACCCGGCACTGCATCTAATTTATTTATTGCTAAGGTTATCTGTTCTGTAGACTTTTTCAGACTAACTAATACAGCTGCTACAGCAAGCAGATTAAGCACATTAAATTCACCCAACAATGTAGTATGAACTTTTATTTCATCGCCATTTACGTGCATGCATAAACTTGTAGAAGTAGGCAAATAATCAATGTTGGATGCAAATACATCAGCATTTGTATTCGCTAATGAATAACTTATGACTTCTAGTTTTGAAGATAAAGCCTCACACCACTGCCGACCATTTTCATCATCTATATTAATCACTGCATACTTTGCATCATGTTCAAAAAATAATGCTGCTTTGGCTTGAATATAATCCTCTAACGTTTTGTGATAATCCAAATGATCGCGAGTAATATTGGTTAGTACTGCAGTGTATACATCCAAACCAATTAAGCGCTGTTGATGTATCCCATGTGAAGACGCCTCTAGCGCAGCAATGTCACATCCAATTTGTTTGAATTTGGCATACTCTTTGGCCAAGCGGGTTTTTGGAGGCGTAGTATGAGTTGCAGCATAAAGATTAGTTAAACGACCGTAGCCCAAAGTACCTATTAAGCCACACGCATCTCCCGCATGCTCAAGCGCTTGTGCAACTAGATGCGCCACAGATGATTTTCCATCTGTACCCGTTATAGCAATAGTTTTAATTTGCTTAGTAGCATCTCCGTAAAGTCGCGTAACAATTGTATCTACATGTGTAGATAGGTTATTACATTCAATCACTGGTACCGCCATATTTTTTACAATTGCTTCAGTCTCATAGCCCGACTGATAAACTATTGCCACGGCACCGTTATTAATTGCTTCTTGCGCATAATCAAGACCTGACAGTGCGATGAAAACATCGCCCGTTTCCACGTCAGCACTATATTCACTGACTCCTGCGACAAAAATATCTTTTGCAACCGGCACATCAACAATTCCTGCTAACAATTCACTCAAGGACATAGTTTTTTTGTCACTGTGTGGCATTACTTATTTATTTCCGTCATGAGTAAATTACGTTTTTTCTGATCGATGACATTTGGTGCTACATTCAATAAACGCAGACTCCCTTCTGTAACACGGGAAAATAATGGTGCCGCAACCTCACCACCATAGTAGCCATCCTTCTTAAGAGGTTGATCAATAAGCGCTACCACTACTACTTCAGGTCGATCGGCCGGTGCCATACCGGCAAATAAAGCGATGTAATTATCTTGTGAATATCCACCGTCCTGTGCTTTACGTGAAGTTCCTGTCTTACCTGCAGCGGTATAACCCTGCATACTTGCACGACTACCGGTTCCTGATTTATCCAGTACGCCTTTCAACATAGTTCGTACAGCATTTGCGGTGCGCCCAGACATAACACGCTGACCAGTCACAGGCTGCTCATTTACAATGAATGAGGTAGGCAATAACACACCATTATTAGCGATCACTGAATAGGCTCTTGCCAATTGCATTGCAGTTGTTGACATGCCATAACCGTAAGCTAAGGTTGCGCGCTGAGTTTTATTCCAATTTGTATAATTAACTAACTTACCTGCTCTCTCACCTGGAAACCCAGAGCCGGTAAGCTGGCCAAAGCCAACTGATTGATATTGGTTCCACACTTGCTCTTGCGACATTTTCAAAGCCACGCGCACCGCACCAACATTACTAGATTTACTAAGTAAAGTTTTCATATCAATGACGCCATAATTACTATTGTCACTGACGAGTAAACCCGCGATATTAAAATACCCTGGAGCAGTATTGATTGTGCTGCTTACTTTATAAGTGCCATTCTCAATAGCAGCTGCAATCAGGAATGGTTTAACAGTTGAGCCGGGTTCAAATACATCCGTAATTGCACGATTGCGTATCGCTGATACTTTCGTGTTACTGCGATCATTAGGGTTAAATGCAGGCCAATTTGCCATGGCAAGCACTTCACCCGAATCCACCGATAACACAACCACAGAACCGGACTTTGCGCCATGACTGGCAATTGTTCTTTTTAATTCGCGATAGGCCAGATACTGTATACGTTTATCAATCGATAGGGTCAGGTCTTTACCATGATGAGGTTCACGCACCAATCCAATATCACCCACAGTCACGCCATGCGCATTCCTTAAAACTCGCTTTTTGCCGGGCGATCCATGTAGCCAATCGTCAAACGCTAATTCCACTCCCTCCAGGCCCTGGTCATCAATATTTGTTAGTCCGACTACATGGGCTGCCATTTCGCCGGCCGGATAATAGCGTCTATATTCTCTGACAATAGATACACCAGGTGTTTTTTGTTGCTTTAGCTGGTCTGCTATATTGGGAAATACATGGCGTTTTAAATATACAAATTGTTTATTCTTTCTTTGCTCAAGTTTGTGTTTAATTCTTTGTTTACTTAGACCCAACACTTGCGCAGCATGAAAAATAGATTGCGGGCTATCCAAAGCAGTTTGAGGATGCGCCCAGACTGAAAATACTGGTGTACTAATTGCCAATGCCTCACCATGGCGATCAGTAATCACACCCCTGTTGGCAGGAATTTCCACTGTGCGTACATGCCGATTAGAACCTTGCTCATTATAAAAATCCGCATGTAATATCTGTAATTGTGCGGCACGCGCAAATAATAATACAAATACTGAAAACACAGCAAACAGTAGTAGATACCTACGTGCACTAAATGCTTTAGTTTTTGTCTTCTTCATTTAGTTTCCATCTCCAGCATAATGACATCAGAATGATTCACTAAATGCATGCCTAATTTACTATTTGCAATCTGTTCTATACGCGCCTGATTTGACCAAGCACTCTCCTCTAATAACAATTGCTCCCACTCTGTCTGCAACTGTGATTCTGTTTCTTGTAATGCCTGCAACTCTACAAAATACCTTCTTTGTAAATGTTTGCTATAAACCAAACCTGAAGCACTAATAACAACAATCAAATAGAAACTTATTAACGCTGTAAATTTCACTTCAGCACCTTTTCTGCAATTCGCAAACGCGCGCTGCGTGCGCGTGGATTTACATTTATTTCCTGCTCCGATGGACGTACCAATTTACCTATCGGCTTCAAGTAGTTATTAAATTCAGGCATTACTGGCATTTTTACTGGCAGTCGCTCTTGTTGTTTTGTATTACGGATAAAGCGCTTTACTAATCGGTCTTCAAGCGAATGAAAACTTATCACGACCAAGCGTCCACCATCATTTAGCATCTCGAATGCAGCTTCCAAACCTTTTTGTAATGCATCCAATTCCTTATTCACTGCAATACGAATTGCCTGGAATGTTCTAGTCGCAGGATGGACCCCTTTATAGCTAGGCGGGTAACAACTCTTTATAATGTCCGCCAAGCGTTCAGTTGTATTAATCGCTTTTTGTTGCTGCTCCTGCAAAATTTTTAGCGCAATTTTTCTCGCATAACGCTCTTCACCAAAATCATGCAGTACCGTAGTTAGTTGATCCGCACTAATATCTGCAAGCCACTCAGCAGCAGACTGACCTGAACTAGTATTCATGCGCATATCTAACGGACCATCATGACTAAAACTAAATCCTCTCTCAGCTTCATCTAATTGAGGTGATGACACCCCTAAATCAAAAAAAACTCCATCCACATTTGTATTCAATCCATTATCACTGGCAACTGTTTGCAAATTTGCAAACGACTCATGCAAGATTTTGACCCTTTTATCATTGCCAAACTTCCCCTTGGCATATGCCACTGCACTTGGGTCTTGATCTAATACAAATAATCTTCCCTTGTCGGTTAACTCATCCAGCAGTAACTGACTATGACCTCCTCGCCCGAAAGTGCAGTCAACGTAGGTGCCGTCAGCTTTTATTCTTAATCCTTGTATGCACTCATGTAACAACACAGGCACATGAGTTAATGTCTCTTGCATGCGTATTTAAACGCTTAGTGTTTCTAATGGAGACTCATTCACTGCTGAGTTAGCTTCTTCTTCTAGCCACTGATCAAGCGACTCGTTCCATCTGGTTTGATCCCACAACTCAAATTTGTTGCCTTGGCCAACAAGACAAACATGCTTTTTCAAGCCTGCGTAATCTCTTAATTCTTGGGGGAGTAAAATTCTATATTGACCATCAATCTCACGTGGTTTAGCGTGTCCCAGGTAAAGTCGGTGCCAGCGGCGCACTTGTTTACCGACATTAGGCAAAGCTCGAAGGTCCGTTTCGAAACGCTCCCACTCAGGCTGAGGATAAATGAGCAAACAACGATCAACATCAACAGTGACAACAATTTGTCCGCCACAAGCAGCTTTTATTGCATCTCGATACTCTGTGGGTATTGTGATACGCGCCTTTGCGTCAATTGTCGTTGATGTGATGCCTTTAAACATTCTTGTTCTTCTATCCCGGAAATTACATTAAAAACCACTTTCTCCCACATTCTTACCACTATAGAAATCAAGCGGCTAAAATGCAAGCTAAATTGTGCCGTTTATCGGGATTTTTGTCTTGTAAGACAGTTACTTAGAAGACTTTTGCAGAGTAATATAAGAGGAAAAATTAAATTTATTAATAGCTTGATAGCGCTTGCTTAGAGACTACTTTAAGTTTGCATTATAGATTGAGAGTTGGTCAGTAAGCCGGGTTTTGTCGTGGGCAATCATTCATCTGAGATGCCTGTCGCCAGACACCTTTAGCGACCTACCCGAGAGCCATGTGGACCACATGTGGCTAAAAAATAGCCTGCCCTCCTATTTGGTCTTGCTCCAGGTGGGGTTTACCATGCCGTTCATGTTGTCATCAACGCGGTGCGCTCTTACCGCACCATTTCACCCTTACCCACTGACGTAGGCGGTATCTTTTCTGCTGCACTTTCCATGGGTTTGCACCCTCCAGGCGTTACCTGGCACCCTGCCCTATGGAGCCCGGACTTTCCTCTACTGATTACTCAGCAGCGATTGCCTCGACCAACTCTCACACTGACTCTATCACTGCAGACTAAAAGGCAATAGTGCTTTTACAAAGTAAATTTAGTAGTACTCACTGGCAATCTCATAAAGAGCGTTTTTGGGCAGATCACTTAATTCACAAGCAAGCATGACGACATCTTTATGACTCATCACGGCAGCAAGCTGTTCAAATAAATGTCTCATTTTTTCTACTTCCGCATCAGTTTGTGCATCTTTTGATGCACCTTCCAGAATTACTACAAACTCGCCTTTGCAAGGAATACTACTTTCAGCAAAGTGCTTAATCATCTCTACTATTGAACCAGATACAATTTGCTCGTGTATTTTAGTTAACTCTCTAGCCACCATAATACGTCGCTCAGATCCACATACTGTCTGTAAATCCTGCAACATAGCTTGGATGCGATGTTTCGCCTCATAAAATATAATTGCCTGGGGATAGGAATATACTTCTTGTAGACGCTGAATACGGGCAGATTGCTTAGATGGCAAAAAACCCTCAAAAAAATAGCGGGTGATATTAAAATCATTTACACACAAGGCAGTTACTGCCGCACATGCCCCTGGAATCGGTACTACATCAATATGATTTTGGCGGCAAAGTGAAACTATTGAATGTCCTGGGTCACTAACAAGAGGTGTACCTGCATCGGTAATCAAAGCAATACTTTTACCTTGTTGCAGTGCGGATAACAATTCTGGATCACGCTTCTCAGTATTATGTTGATGATAAGAAAGCACTGTAGTGGTGATAGCGTGAACACCCAATAACTTTTGTGCTACTCGTGTATCCTCCGCTGCGACAATATCCACCTTAGCAAGCGTTTCCAGCGCTCTTAAAGTGATATCCTTAAGGTTTCCTATGGGCGTCGCAACAATATACAGAATAGCCAAGATATTTATCTCGATAATTTAAGAAAATAAATTTATACATTCATGAATAACAAAATTATTTACACCTTAGCACAATGTCTGCTAATACTTCTGGTTGGTACCGCTGTAATTAGTTGTGGCACCAATATACAAACCAAGACTGACACTGAACCCGCAAATACTGAAATCCGCAAAGCAGACCGCTTAGCTAAACAAGGCCAATTACAAAAAGCCGCTGAGATTTACTGGCAAGTTGCCCAAACTGAAACCAGTCCACAGAAAGAAGAATTCCAGCTACAGGCTGCTGAGTTACTGATTCAGGCAAATCAATTTGATTTATCCCAACAGTACTTGAATTTAATTAACGAACAAAATTTGACTTTTGAATTAATCCCACGCAAGCGCATCGCTCAGTCGAGTATTGCTATTCAACAAGAACAATTTAATGTGGTAATGTCATTGCTCCCTATGTCTCTCACAACAAGGGCACCGGAACACATTGCCGCGGTACTGGAACTACGCGCACAAGCATTTAGTGGAATGGGTGACATTCTATCGAGCTTACTCAGCAGAACTGAACTTTCGCGCCATCTCGAGGAACATACACAAATCGCACATAATCAAAATGAAATTTGGCGTCTATTAGCCCTTGCGCGCGATGAACAACTTGTTAAATGGAATCAACAACAGAACCCAGAATTAACCGGCTGGATTGCATTAGCTCAAACTAAGCGTGCACCGTATTCAAGTATAGACCAGCTTGATTATGCGCTTAACACCTGGCGCAACACTTATCCAAATCATCCTGCATCCGACAATTTACTCACGTCTATCCTGGAAAGTTTTCAAAATTATTTTGCTATTCCAGATAATATTGCTTTGCTGCTGCCAATGACTGGCCGCTATGCAAAAATTGCTGAAGTAATCCATGCCGGCATTCAGTCAGCCCGTGAATTGCATACAGATCAGCAATATGCACCCAGTCTAAATTTATATGACACTGGCGATAATCCTGCAGATATTTTGTATCACTATCAACGCGCAGTTGATGATGGTGCCGACTTTATTATTGGTCCGCTAAAAAAGGAAGCGGTTGAAGTCCTTACCCAGCAGCCAGAGTTACCCGTTCCAGTATTAACCTTAAATTACATTGCTGATCAAATACAATCACATAGTAATTTATTTCAATTTGGTTTACTGCCAGAAGATGAAGCGATTCAAGTTGCTGAGCGTGCGTCATTAGACGAACAATTCAGCGCTGTCATTCTGAGCCCGGCAAGTGAATGGGGTGAACGCTTAGCTTATGCATTTCAATCACGTTTTGAAGAATTAAATGGTATTGTATTAGACATACAGTTTTATGCATCCAATAACACAGATTTCTCCGTACCTTTAAAAACAGCATTACAACTTGATCTCAGTGAAGCACGTTATCGACAATTGCGTTCTACTCTTGGACAAAATCTAGAATTCGAGCCACGCCGCAGGCAAGACGTTGACATGGTATTCATGGTCGCTTCACCACGCACAGCACGGATTCTGCGCCCACAGATTAATTATTACTATGCTACTGATTTGCCTGTTTACAGTACCTCGCATGTATTCTCTGGCATTGAAAATGTCTCACGCGATCGCGATATTAATGGCGTATTGTATTGTGATATTCCTTGGCTACTTAAACCCACAGCCGACCACCAAATATTGCAAGAATTACTTGAACTCGAGGCTGGCAATAGTTATCAGTTACTACCAAGGTTTGCTGCCTTAGGTATTGATGCCTATTACTTGCCAACCAAACTTGCTGAGCTAGCTGCATTGCCATATGAACGCTATAACGGCTTAACAGGCAAACTTAAAGTTGTGCAAAATAATAAAATCTTCCGCGAGCTGAATTGGGCGCAATTCATTAATGGCAAGCCAACACTTCTCCCACAGTTCACGGAATAATTATTCCGCATATATATGTCTACAAGTCGTTTAAAAGGGAAAAAAGCTGAAGATGTAGCATGCAATTTCTTGCTAAAAAATGGTTTATCTACTGTAGCCAGAAACTATCATTGCAAATTTGGAGAAATAGACTTAATCATGCAAGATAGTGATACTTTGGTATTTATTGAAGTACGTTATCGAAAATCAAGTAAATTTGGCGATGCTGCTGAGTCTATCGACCACAATAAAAGAAGAAAACTAATATTTGCTGCCAATCATTACTTGCAAACGCATACTTGCTCTCTTGCTACCCGCTTTGATGTTGTGGCAATGTCAGCTGAGCATGAAATTGAGTGGATAACGAATGCCTTTATGGAAACTTAAAAAGTGAATCCAGTTAAACTTATTGAAAAAACCTTCGCTGATAGTGTTCAAACCAAGCAAGAAGCACTAGGTGTAATTGCTGGCCCAATCTCGGATGCAGCGCTATTAATGACTTCCAGCTTACTAGCAGGTAATAAAATTCTTAGCTGCGGCAATGGTGGCTCTGCAGCAGATGCCCAGCATCTATCCTCTGAGCTTTTAAACCGCTTCGAGCGTGAACGCCAACCATTGCCCGCAATTGCATTAACTACAGATAGCTCAACCCTCACTTCCATAGCTAATGATTATGACTATGACATGATTTTCGCTAAACAAATAAGAGCATTATGTCAGAATGAAGATATTGTGATGGTCATTACTACTAGCGGAGGTTCTGCAAATATTGTGCAGGCCATCCATGCGGCGCATGAAAGAAATGCACGGATTGTTGCCCTGACTGGCAGAGATGGTGGTGAAGTTGGTGCGCTGATGCAAAAAAATGATATCGAAATTCGCGTACCGGGTACTTCAACCGCACGCATTCAAGAAGTACATTTATTAGTTTTGCATTGCTTATGTGAACTTATAGACCAACAGCTACTTGGCTAGTCTTGTGTCGTTTAAAATTACCAGTAATATCATTAAACATTTAAATGATATTTTCTCTCAGCAACAAATTTTATTAGAACCTGCAGATTGCTGGCCTTATGGTTACGATAACAGCAAGCAACATCACCCCCCAGATGCTGTAGTACTGCCTGATTCACATGAGCAAGTCGCTGAATGTATAAAACTGTGCAACCAATATAAAATTCCATTAACCACTCGCGGACGCGGCACAGGCACTACTGGCGCTTCCGTGCCTATCATGGGTGGCATTGTGTTATCTATGGAACGCATGGATAAAATTATTTCGTTTAACGCCGGCAATCGAAGTGTCAGAGTCGAAACTGGGATCACCAACCTCGCATTACAAAACTTTTTACAAGAAAAAGAATTCTTCTGGCCCCCAGATCCAAGCAGTGCAGAATTTTGTACTATCGGTGGCAATCTTGCGTGTAATGCTGCTGGCCCGCGCGCAGTTAAATATGGAACAACTCGTGACAACACGTTACAACTTAAAGCCGTGACGGGTGCAGGAAAAAGCATCTCAACTGGCACTAAAACAACAAAAGGTGTAGTTGGACTAGACTTAACGCGTTTACTCATTGGTTCTGAAGGAACGCTTGCAATCATCACTGAAGCAGAGTTAAAAATTCTACCCTTAGCTCCAGTCACACACACAATTCGCGCCTTATTTCACAATCATCAAAGCGCGTGTAGTGCGATTCAGAACATTAACGCACAGTTACACACGCCATGCGCAATAGAGTTTATTGACCATCATGCGCTTAATTTAATTCGTCAACATAGCGATGTATCATTACCAGCTAATGCTAATGCTATGTTAATGATAGAAATTGATGGAGACGAGGAATCGTTAGCCATTAGTAGCCAGCATATTCAGCGTGCATTGAGACCACTGGACTGTGTCGAAATTAAAGTTGCTGAGAGTAACACTGAAAGAAAAACGCTATGGCAAGCACGTAAAGCTTTATCGCCGATACTGCGTAATCTCGCACCGAATAAAATTAATGAGGATATTGTCGTCCCTGTTCCCAACCTAAGTAAGCTAATCGACGAGTTGGATCGACTATCCCAGACTTATAAATTACCTATTGTTAATTTTGGCCATGCTGGCAATGGCAACATACATGTCAATATTATGTATGACGCCAGCGATACGACTCAAAATAATAATGCATTAAGTTGCCTGGAAAAGATTTTTGAAATTACCTTGCAATTAGAAGGTACCATTTCTGGTGAACACGGAATTGGCTTAAGCAAACGAGATTTTGTAGCCAAAGAGATAGGTAGCGATGAATTAGCGCTAATGCATTCGATTAAATATCAATTTGATCCAAACAATATTTTAAACCCTAATAAAAGCTTACCTATCCCCTGAAATTACCCGTCCAAAATTCAACTTAACTGGTAATAGTTTACAACACTAATACGAATATTAAATACAAAGAAACTACCGACAGTACTGCTGCAACTGAAATTACCAGTGTCTGCATGGTGCCAGATTTATTTTCTTTATCACTCTTTTCGATACGCGCAAACGCTGCTGCCACTTGACTACCGGAAATAGTCTGTGTGTCTGTAGGTTTAACATCGCTCTCGGGTGGTGATTCTACTGCCTCGGCATCAAGACTCATTTCCACATGCATGGATTGCCTCCGAATAATAATATTTTATTAATTTTAGGATAACTCACTCGAACTAGACATCAGTCTAGATTACGGCGTGACAGCAAGGTTTTCGGCAGTGAATAGATTTCTTTAACTGATAAATGCAAAAGTGTGATTAGCTTCACATAGAATTATCGCGGCAAATTTTTCAATTTTAATTGCCTAGCGATCTTGGGGTTATTTTTAAGGGTTATTTTTTAATTTCAGCTGTAATTTTATCTGACAGACTATCAGGCAGAAAATCAAGCACAGCAACTCCGACAGTAACTAGCAACAAAGCAATGGCAACACCTGCAATACCAAGCAGAATTTCCCAAATACTCGGTATATATTGAATTACCTGACCATCAAAAAATGAACTGCTTATTTCCATACCAGGGAATAACTCAAGTGGAAACGCCTGACCACCAATAACTATCACGTAGACTTGAGCCAAACCACCTAGAATTACCATAGTACAAACTGCTACCAGTGTTTTACGACAGTTTTTAGTTTGTGGCATATATATCAGTGCCAATGGTATCAAGCCCCCAATAATCACTTGGCCTATCCAAAACATAGCGGTGTATGAACCACCTTCAAGCAACAAGAACTTCTGAACTTGATGGTGCTCTGTGGCATATAAATTTGTTAAATGATAAACCACTACGAAATACATAATGCTGGCGATAAAAACCCCGAGCAAGCTACGCAGCTTATTCAGAATAAAATCGCCTAACGGACGATTAGTCCATGAGTAGGCAGCAAGCAAAACCAAGATGTAGAACGCCATACCAAAGGCAAACGACATAATAATAAACATAGGCGCTAACATAGCTGTGTCATAGGCACTGCGTGCGACCAGGAAACCAAAAATTGAGCCAGTACCTGTAGTCAGAATTACACGCCAGATAAATGCAACTAAACCAGCTTTCTTACTATACTTCTGCATGCTGTAATCCATCATCCACCATAGATAGATACCAACAATGACGAAGAAGCCAGTATATAAAAAGATATTCCACGCAAAGATCGACTTAAAATTATAAACCGTCATCGCTACTATGAGACGATCTGGCCGACCAAGATCAAGCACCAATACTGCTAAACCACCTGCCAACAAAGCCAATGCCAGTAAGGCCGATAAGCGTGCCAGGGGTTTGTATTCAACTTTGCCAAACACAGAAGCGATTGATGCCACATTAAGCGCACCAGAAGCAGCGACAATCAGGAAAATTGCAAATACATGTGGCAAGCCCCATACGATTTGATTATTCATACCCGAAATAATGTGGCCTTCTACTTCCATGTGATGCGCAGACAATAAACCAATAAGCGTGATTGAACCCAAACCAATAAGTAATGCCCAAAATTTCGCTGAGTTTGCTGCTATAGAGCTGTATCTAACTGTTTCCATCGTATTATATGCCTTGATATCTGACGCCGGTGTTTAAGCCAAGATCAGCGCGGATTTGGGTGCCACCAAAATCTCTTAGACTCTTTGAAATTTCACTTTCAGGATCATTAAGGTCACCAAATACTATGGCTTGATGTCCATCTGTGGCGCACGCCTCGGCACATGCCGTGGTATTTTCACCAGCATCCACTTTGTGCACACACATATTGCATGAATCAACACAGCCTTTACCTCGTGGAGTGCTTGGCAGTTGATTTTCTAAGACCTCATGTACAAATGAACGCGCTTTATATGGGCATGCCATCATGCAATATCGACAACCAATACATGTGTGCATATTCACTAGCACAATACCATCTTCACGCTTAAATGAAGCGCGTGTTGGGCATACATCCACACATGGAGGGTGTTCACAGTGTTGACACATAACAGGAAATGACTTGCTGTGATTAGTTGTTGGATCTTTAACAGTTAGTTTTCTTATCCACTGAGAATCGGTTGTGGAACCTTCTTCAGGCCATAGACCATGTTCATCATTACACGCAGTCACACAAGCATTGCAATCTTCCGTACATTGATTAACATTAACTAACATTCCCCATCGAACTGCATTTGTAACTGGCTGGTCTGCAGGCTTTGCGCTGGCCGTTTCATACAACATGACCCCAGGCGCTATGGCTAGCCCTGACGCACCTACCAAACCACCAACAAAAGAACGCTTGCTTTGATCTATCTCTTGCTCAACTTTTGCTTTTGGCTGCCTTAGTAATTGATAAGCTTTAGTAACTACTTTATTCATTTTGACTGTGCCGATGATAGATTTGATTGTAAATTGGATTTTAATATTAAGTCATTAGCACTCATCTGTAAGCCTTGATGTGGATCAGTTCCGTCTGCCTGTTGGCGCTTAAGCGCCTCGCGTATAGCAGATTCAGGGCGGTCAGCATGACATTGAAAACAATCTATAGCTACAGCTGCATAAGTATGACAGCTTGCGCAAAAATGCTCTTCGCTATTTGAATAACGCGCATAGTCGCCATTGGCATTAGGTGTGATATGACATTCAATACAATTTTTTAAACTATGCTTTTCAGTACGAATACCTCTTATTACTGTTTCATCACGCTGATGTAACACAGTCTCGAAGTGTTTAACACGCATCCACTCTGGATCTTCAACACACTGGTCACCTTTGGGCGGCGGGACTTTACTGCCGTCAGCGATCAATGGTGCGCTCAAAAAAAATAACAACAGCGCTATTGAAACATTCCATAGAACGTTAATACGAGTGACTCCAATCATATTCTTCTAATTTATCATTTTTCTAGATCCCAACTTTCGCGGGAATAACTCTACTTAGTAATTATTTTCGACTTATCTCACGCTCTGCGAAAACGTTGAGTACACGGCAAAAACGAACAAGAAAACGGAGCTTATAAAATAATAAGTGAGTATTTCGAGTTCGTTTTTAATAACGTAATCGACGTTTGCAGCCTGCGTGATTAGTGGTCGCCAAGCGCCATATCAATGTACCCTGTAGGACACACATCAGCACAAATATGACAACCAATACACTTATTATAATTTGTATCTACGTAACGACCAGTTGTAGATTTATCTTTCTTGACTCGGAACACAGCATCTTGAGGACAGTACACAACACAGTTATCACACTCGAAACACATACCACAGCTCATACAACGGCCCGCTTCTTCAACAGCCTGCTCTTCAGTAAGACCAATCATGCGCTCTTCAAAATGCCCAAGTACTTCTTCGGAGCTAGGCACAACAGAATCTCTCAATACGCGTGGTGTATACTCGAAGTGTGCTAAGAATAGGCGATCTGCAGAAATAATTTCTTGCGCAGAACGATCTTCATAGTTATGTACTGAGAAAGAAGCTTCATCAGAACCACGTGTTTCACCTACAGTGTAATCTTCAGGGTCTAATCCAGTTTCTTGTAATTTTTCCAGCAGACTAAAGTGATGTACATCGACTTTAGGACGTTTTTCATATTCTTTGTTATTTAGATACAAATCAACACTATCGGCACAAATGGATGCTTGTCCAATCGCTGTTGTTAACAAGTGTGGACGAATAATATCACCACACACAAAGTGGCCCTCTTTGCCTGGCACTTGATAATGCTTGTCAGCATCAATTAATCCACGGCCATTATCAAAATCTTCAAGCCCATCCAAGTCTCCACCTTGACCAATTGCAGAAACAATTAAATCGCACTCGATGTCATATTCAGTCCCTTCAACAGGTGTAGGACGCCCATCTTTCATTTCACATTTCGCCATACGTAACGCGGTCGCACGCCCTTCATCGTTAACAATGACTTCTATTGGCATCACACCATTATCAATACGTACACCTTCATGAAGCGCATCATGCACTTCATGCTCAGCCGCTGTCATTTCTTCGCGCTCAAACAGTGAGGTCAATGTCACTTCCGCACCTTCACGTGCAGCGGCATAAGCAGCATCATGAGCAACGTAACCGCCAATCACATACTCAGGCGCTTCTTTTTTGTCGAGTGTTGGAATCTTACCCAAGCGACGTGCAACCGAAACCACGTCAATTGAGGTATCACCACCACCGACACATACCACGCGGTCCGCAGTGACTTTCAAAATGCCTTTATTAAACGCCTCTAAAAATTTAACTCCAGCGACACAATTGGGTGCGTCACCGTTAGGCACAGGCAAACCGCGTCCAGATTGGCAACCTAGCGCCCATACGATGGCATCAAATTCTTTCTCTATATCTGCAACTGATATGTCACGACCAACACGTGTATTTAGACGCACTTCAATATCACCCATATCTAAGATACGTTGAATTTCAGCATCCAGAAAATCACGCGGTGTACGGTAACCAGGAATGCCATATTTAAACATACCTCCCAATTCATCATGATCATCAAAGATTATACTGGCATGGCCTTTACGACGTAGTTGATAAGCTGCCGACAGACCTGCGGGACCACCACCAATTATTGCAACACGCTTACCGCTTAAATTAGCAGGGGCCTGATACTTAAAGCCTTCTTTTGTCGCTGTATCGCCGATATATTGCTCGACTGAGTTGATGCCAACAAAATCTTCTACATGATTGCGGTTACAACCTTCCTGGCAAGGCGCAGGACAAACCCGGCCCATCATCGATGGAAAAGGATTAGCATCCGTGGAGCGACGGAATGCATACTCCTGCATTGTGACACCTTCAGGTGGTTTCTCTATTCCTCTAACAATATCCAACCAGCCGCGAATATCTTCACCTGAAGGACAGCTACCCTGACAGGGTGGTGTACGATGCACGTAAGTAGGACACTTATGTGATTCATCACCTTCGAAAATTTGATCACCAAAATTACCCCATAGGTGGTCACCATCATCAAACTTGCGAAACGTAAGTTTGTAAGACATGTCATCCTTTGATGTAGCCATAACTTTGCTCCTAGTTACACTATCCGTTTAAAATTTAGTTAAGCTGCTTGTTCAGCGTCTGTTGAATCTTCTTCATCACTTTTACCATCATTTTGACCAGTTAAAACAATGGCATTACTGACTAGCTGATGGACACTAACAATCTGATCCATCGTAAAGTCATAGTATGGAAATACTTTAGAGAACTGGCTCTTACATATGGCACAAATTGCTGCCATATGAGTTACACCATTATTCTCTGTAACATGTTTAAGTGCTTGCATGCGTGGCATCGCGCCTTTAACACGCAGTTCAATTAAATCGTCTGTCAGCAGGCCTCCTCCTCCGCCACAGCAGTAGGTGCCTTCTTTAATTGAATACTCCGGCATATCGTAAAAGTTATTACAGCATGCTTTAATAATGTCGCGTGGTATAGTGAATTGCCCCCCCGCGGTATCACCCATACGTGATGCGCGTGCAACATTACATGAATCGTGGTAAGTCAGAGTCATATGATCATTCTCTGACTTATCTAATTTAATTTTACCTTCCTGAATGAGTCCGTGCGTAACTTCGCATATATGCTGTGGCACAGGATAATTTGAATCCAAGAAATCGAATGGGCCTGCCAAGGTATTAAGAAAACTGTAAGCAACACGCCATGCATGTCCACATTCACCAAACACTATGCGTTTAACACCCAGGTCAATCGCAGCTTTACGAATACGCAAAGCAAGTTTCTGCATGTTTTCATAACTACCGATAAACATACCGAAGTTTGCTGCTTCACTTGCATATGAACTCATGGTCCATGAAATACCTGCCTCATGGAAAACTTTCGCATAACCAATCAAACCATCAATATGAGGCTCGGCGAAAAAATCTGCCGAAGGTGTAATAAGCAATACTTCAGCCCCTTTCACATCGAGCGGCATTTTCACCTGCACACCGGTTTCATCTTCGATGTCTTCTTCAAGACCTTCAAGTGTGTCGATTAATGCCGGCTCAGGCAGGCCAAGGTTATTACCTAAAGTCTGTGCCTTACCAATAATTTCGTTGCAGTATTTTTGGCCCTTACCTACTGCATCCATGACTTCACGTGCCGCCATTGAGATTTCAGCTGTATCGATACCGTATGGGCAGTAAACAGAGCAGCGACGACATTGTGAACATTGATGGAAGTAGGTGTACCAATCATCCAACACTTCCTCGGTTAAATCTTCGGCACCAACTAGCTTTGGTACTAATTTGCCTGCCAGTGTGTAGTAACGACGATAGACTTTACGGAACAAGTCCTGGCGTGCGACTGGCATATTTTTTGGGTCGGTAGTACCTAGATAGTAATGACACTTATCAGTACACGCACCACACTTCACACAGGAATCTAAAAATACTTGTAATGAGCGATACTTTTCTGTGAGCTCACCCATTTTATCTATCGCCACTTGTTTCCAGTTATCGACTAATTCTCCTGGATATCCAAGCGGTGTTTGAAACTGTTCTTTAGCTACAAAAGGTTTGCTGTGTGCCATAGTCCCTTTTTGTAACTTAGGAATAATGGGATATTCCCTTAATTCTGGTGTTTCAAATTCTGCAGCAGCCATGCTTATTTACTCTCCAGTTTAACTGCCCAAGGCGCTATATGACGCTGTTCTCTAGGATTATCCACCTGGTTTCGAGTCGGACTAAAAAATACACCTGGGGCATGTAACAATTTTGAGATTGGGAAAATTGCCATTAATAAAATTACTAGCGCCAAATGAATAATTAGAACGATATCAGTCGGCATAGTGCGAATTTCAAATACCATCAAACCTAACAAGTAGCTCTTAAGCGTGACAATATCTGTATGTGTCACAAATGTCATAAGTACACCCGTTGCACCAATACCAATAATAAGTAACAACATGAGGTAATCTGAAGGTGCTGAGATATAACGCACGCGGTCGACGAAGATTCGACGTACCAATAATCCACCTAAGCCAACTAACATGACAATCGATGCATATTTTCCAAAAGGCTGTATTAACTCTACCCACCACCAAACTGGCTCAGTGAAATAACGCAAGTGACGCAGCAATACTAAAAGCAATCCAAAGTGGAATAACCATCCAAACAACCAAGTCCATTTGCTTGATTTAAATAAACTTTCAAAAATAGTTATTTCTTTAATCATTCTAAACGCAACGCCAGAACGACTTGTTGGTGCAGGAGTAGTAGGAATCTTTAAAGGTGCGGGGGTCTTAATATATTTACGAATACGATATGCAAGACCAAACACTAATATTGCCGTTGCGGCATAAAATAAAATAGCGAATAAGATAGACATTAGTTAACAATAACCGTGTAAAAGATACTTTGAAAATTTAGTTTTTTGTCGGCGGACAAACAAGCGCTGCACCTGTAAGTACAGCGCCGGCAAAACGCTTGCTGAAAACTATTTTCAGAGTTTCTTATACGCAACCTGTTGGCTTGGGCAGGCCAGCGTACTTACACGCTTGTTTAGCTGGGCCATATGGAAATAGCTCATATAAGTATTTGCTATTGCCTTTATCTTTGCCAAGCTTTTTACCAATCGCTTTAGTTAGTACACGTACTGCTGGTGCAATTTGATACTCTTCGTAGTACTCACGAAGAAAGTTAATTACTTCCCAATGGTTCTCGTCTAAATCAGCGCCGTCTGCTTGAGCCATTGCTGTTGCAAGCTCAGGACGCCATTCATTTAAATTGGCTAGATAACCCTCTTCATCAGTTTCATAACTTTGGCCATCAACTTCTATAGGCATTTGGTTTCTCCTAGTTTATTACTATGTTTAATTACAATTAAAATTTGATGCGCGAGCAGATAACATTTACAACCACGACTGTACGGACTCATGATCTGCTGCCAAATCAACAAAGCCGCTGTAATCTACTACCTTGACTCCATTTACTACATTACTTTCGCTGAGTCCGCGCGCTTTCAGATCAGGACCAAGCACATAAAATGAAATATTCGCCATCGCTTCCTCAATTTTCTTTGAGTGCGAAGTCCCCTGCATAGCACCTACAACACCATCTTCTGTTAACAGTATGGAGCTGCCAGCTTTAGCTAAACTTATACATGAATCGAGTGCGTTTCTTTCAAATGGACTCTTATTTACTGTGTGTAACATTGTCATATTCGAATCCTCTAAAAACTAAATACTACATCTTGCGCATCAATAACATCCGCAAGCTCGGCACGCGTAACAAGATGAATAGAATCTTTTTCTGCCCAATCGTCATCTTCATCTTCGTACTTCAGCTCTTGCAGATCTGCCAGTGTTAGACCTCTCTCTTCAAGAGATTCTTTTTCGATGTAGATTTTCTTAATGTCATAGTCACCTAATGCAGAATATGTGGGAGAAAAGTTTTTCATCCCGATATCATCTGTGTCTTGACCTTTCATTAACTGATAAACACCATCGTCTGCGAATACAAGACTCACATCTTGATCAAAAGCGGCAGCAATAAGCACTACCTCTAATGACTCCAGTGCATAGATTGTTCCGTAAGGTGCTTTACGGTTCATGTACATAAACTTTTTAACGACTTGATCACCGTCTTCCATATCTATTCTCCTTGCTTAGTCGCCAAACACAACCAAACGATCTGCCTGAATACCAGCTTCGATTAGCTGGCCAAGGCCAGAAATACGAAAGCCTTCCGCAACATTGTTGGCTGACTTGCCATTACGCTTGGCTTCATCCTCATCAAGCATTCCACGTCGCTGCGCTGCTGCTACACATAGCACTAAATCCACGTTGTGCTGTTTAGCCAGTTCCGACCACTGATTAGGGATATGTCGATCATCCTGTGGAGGCACCGCAAGTGCCGTACCGTTATTTACACCATCATGATAAAAGAACACGCGGAATACTTCGTGACCTTTATCAATTGCGGCTTTAGCAAATTTATATGCTGAGTCAGACGCTTGATGGGTATATGGCCCCTCGTTAACTAAGATCCCAAATTTCACAAATAAACTCCCCTAGTCTTAAAAACGGATGTGAGTAGAAGAGTTAAGACTGCGACGCGCACCTCTCCAGTTATCAATGTGGAACTTGGTGAATGGAAGACCAGTTAATTCAAAGAATCGTGGCCAACCTACACGCTCGACCCAATCATTAATTCTTTCCCAGTCACGTGCATCATCTTTATATGCGCGTAAAATACGTTTAACAATCGCTGTTGCTTCTGGCCAGCGTGGTGGATTGTTAGGAATACCGGCAGCCACTAGCTTTTGGAATGTAGGCTTGCCACGTGCATTAGAGTGATTACCACCAACCCATATAGCAAGTTTGGTGTGCTCAGCATCATTAATCTGCATTGGCGGGCATGGTGGGAAGCAAGCACCACAACAAATACATTTCTTTTCATCCACTTCCAATGAAGGCTTACCATTAACCTGTGCGGGACGAATTGCAGCCACCGGGCAACGCGCCACAACTGAAGGTCGTTCGCAAACATTTGAAACTAAATCATGATTAATTTTTGGTGGCTTGGTGTGTTGAACGTTAATTGCTATATCGCCTTGTCCACCACAGTTAATTTGGCAGCATGATGTAGTCATGTGAACACGGTTTGGCATGTTGTTTTCTTTGAACTCATCAATCAGCTCATCCATCATTGCCTTAACAACTCCCGACGCGTCAGTGCCAGGAATATCGCAATGCAACCAGCCTTGTGTATGCGAGATCATTGCTACTGAGTTTTTAGTACCGCCAACTACAAAGCCTTCCGCTTCAAGCGCATCGATCATTGGTTGCACTTTCGCTTCGTCAGCTACCATGTATTCAATGTTTGAACGAATAGTAAAGCGCACATAACCATCAGCATACTTATCACCAATATCGCACAGTGTACGTAGAGTGAATACATCTAATATACGTTGTGTCCCTGCACGTACAGTCCAGATCTGGTCACCATTTTTTGCTACGTGAAGCAGCACACCTGGACGTGGATGTTCATGGTAATCCCAGTCACCATAGTTCTTACGCATAACGGGGTGCATGTATTGAAATCCGTCGGGACATCCCGATTCGATTGGTGGTCTATGCTCTTGTGCCATTGTTTTTTGTCTCCGAACTAAAAGCCTGCATAAATTACGCAGGCTTTAGTGATTTAAATAAAGTTGTATGTAAAACTGTTTTTTGAAGCAACAATTAACCTGCAGCCGCAGCTTTCTCTTCAGCTTTGCGCTGGAACCACTTCTCTGCTTCTTCGTCCCAACCGTCCATACGCACATACGAACTTTGACGAGGATCATTAACCATATTTGGATCAACTTCGATGCCGACCCCTTCAAGGAAGTTAACCAGGCCAATTCTCTCGACCATCTCGCCGCAGCGTTCATGCTCCAAGCCGTTTTCAGCCCAGAAATCGATAGTCTCTTCTGCCAATTCAGTTAACTTTTCATAATCTTCTTCAGTGTCAAGTTTCATGAATGGGACAACTACTGTTCCCATCAAGTCACCAATCTTTAAAGTACGCTTACCACCGATAAGGATAGTTGCACCCTTGTCATCACCTGGTGAAAGCGCTTTAACCATAACATTCATGCAATGCATACAACGTACGCAGTTACGGTTATCAACTTCCATAGTATCGTCATCTTTAAGCGACAACGCTTTTGTTGGACAACGAGTTACGACATTATCGATTACATATTCGCGACCTTTGCGTGCAACAAACTTCTTCACTTCTTCCTGATCAACTTTCATGTCGTCGCGCCAAGTACCAATGATGGCAAAATCAGAACGCTCAATTGAGTTCATGCAGTCATTACCGCAGCCAGATACTTTGAATTTGAATTTATAAGGAAGTGCTGGACGATGAACATCGTCAGTGAAGTTATTTAGTAAAGTACGATGAATTTTCATCTCATCAAGTGCAGACATTTCACAACGTGCCGCACCCACACAGGACATTCCGGTACGCACACATGGACCGGCACCGCCTAAGTCCCAACCGTACTCGTTAATCTCGTCGAAAAAGTGTTGGGTATTCTCGGTAGATGTACCGATGAACATAATGTTTCCAGTTTGGCCATGGAAAGTAACCATGCCTGAGCCCCATTTTTCCCAGCTATCACCTAGCTGTCGAAGCATGTCTGTCGTGTAATAGTTTCCTGCTGGCGGCTGAACTCTTAAAGTGTGATATTCTCGCGACTCTGGGAAAGCATCACCTACTTCAGAGAAACGTGGAATGATGCCAGAACCATAACCAAATACACTGACTGTTCCACCTTTCCAGTAACCTTTACGCGTTTCATATGAATGCTCTAATTGACCGAGTAAGTCATTAGCCATTCCGCTAATTCTCTTATCTTCATGCTTATCACGAAGACGCTTAAAACCAGATATAAAGCTTGGCCATGGTCCGTTTTCTAACTCATCAAGCATTGGGGTATCATGATGCTGGTCAGCCATTTTTAATTCTCCTAATTAACCAGTTAATTTCTAACTTGGGGTTATGTTATTCCACGCGCAGGACAGCCTTCCCGCCGGCTGTATATAGGTAAATAAGTCTAGAGTTGCCGGCTGATGAGCAAAATCCTACCTATGGGATGCGGGGGGTTAACAGCCTTATCTCAACCGGGATATAGCGCCATAAATTTTTATAATAACCCTGTATTTTAGTAATACAGAAAATCATATTTTTTATATAAATTTCAAAAGCTTGGCATACTTTTCAATACACAATTCGGACTAATGGAGCTATATAGATTTAATGCTAAAGTCTCTCTGCGAAAAACCTACTAAAGTTAAGTAAAACGTTAACCTGCTCGCAAACTTAAATTTACCAACTTTTAAATGTTTGACTTTGAAAACAACTATAGCGAGTGGCGCGAAAATAAGCTAACACATAAAGTTAGCCAAGCTTCACTCAAACCGGTATTAATTGCCGATCCCAGCTCGCTCAGCGATGCCGAACTGGCATTATTAAAGCAACACTGTGGACAAAATAATTTTGCACTATATCGATTCTCCGACTCTAATATTAGTGAAAAATCGATCATAGCCACTATGGCTAGGCAATTTAGCATGTACGAACTAGACCAGAACTTATGTGCGGATAATGACAGTATATCCTCTTTAGAGGTCATGGACCTAGGGCGTGCTCAGGGTTATATCCCTTACACTAGCAAAGCGCTTAATTGGCATACGGATGGCTACTACAACCCATTATCACAGCATATTCGCTCATTTCTTCTCCACTGCGTGCGTAATGCTGCGCAAGGAGGAGAGAATATGCTTATAAATCATGAACTTATATATATACAGTTATATGATACAGCCCCCTCTTTGATCACTGCTTTGTGTCAACCAGATGCGTTGACTATTCCCGCTAATATTGAAAATGGCGTGGAGGTTCGCAGCGCCCAAAGCGGCCCGGTTTTTTATCGCGACCCATCAACAAACACTCTGCAGATGCGCTATACCGCCCGCTCCCGAAGCATTCAATGGAAACAAGATAAAGACCTACTACGTGCAGTAGACATAATTGAGGAATTATTAGCAGATAGCGAGTATGTGTTGCACTACACTCTACAGCCTGGGGAGGGATTAGTTTGTAACAATATACTGCATGGGCGTAGCGCCTTTACAAATGGGAATATTCCTCAACAACAACGCCTCATGTATCGTGTTCGTTCATATAATCGATTATTCAGCCAAATAAAATAGCTAATTAAAGAATGCTCTCATTAAGCGAAATATTAATGCAGGATCACAGCATGCAAAGCTTTGAACAATTAAAAGCCGAAATAAAAAAACGTGCTGCCCAAGGTGAAATCTTTTTCCAAATGGATGTACGCCCACCATTTAAAGATACCCCTGAAGATTGGGAAGATATTCTAGAGTCTGTGTTTACCTCAGCCAGGCAGTCCTAGCTATGTTTTGGAACGACGATAATAACAAAGAGGCTGTCTACGAAGTCCCTGATGACATCGTCGACGTTAACTTCAAAATAAAGTGTCCACAATTACCACTTGACCATGCCTACCCTCTTTCGCAAGCCATTCTTTCCCAACTACCCTGGATAAAGGATAGTACTGGTGCCGGAATACATCTTATTCATGGCGCCGAGTCTGGTAACGGCTGGATTCGACCCAGCGAACCTGATGAGTTGCTATTCCCTTCGAGGAGAACACTATTCACAATCCGCACACCCCATGAACATATCGATGATGTCAAAGCCCTGGATGGACAATCTATCCAAATCTGTAATGTTTCCCTAGAATTTTCGAAACCAACTATTAGAAAACTATCTAAATTAACGACTATCTTTGCACGCTACATCTTAGCCAATGAAATTGAGGATGAAACTGCTTTTTTAAGTGAGATGGTAGAATTGTTGGCCGAGAAAAACATTCGTCCACAGAAAATGATGAGTGGACGTACTACCAACTTACGCTTCCCAGACAAAATTCTCACTACACGCAGTCTCATGATCGATGGTCTTGACCCAACAGAGTCGGTATTACTTCAGCAACAAGGCATAGGTGAAGGGCGTAGTTTTGGTTGTGGACTATTTCTACCTCATAAGGGTA
>JANQKJ010000192.1 GCA_028281205.1 Gammaproteobacteria bacterium | reverse complement strand
TATACCACTGCGTTGGTTTAACCCGCCTGTCACTATGGTTATGATGAATCGCTGGCTGAATGCTCCCAGCGAACAGTTCACTTTGCAGCAACAATGGTTAAGTTGGGGACAAATCCCTAAACATGCAGCTTTAGCAGTAATGACCTCTGAAGATCAGTTATTTGCAGTGCACCATGGTTTCGATTTCTCTTCTATTATTGATTCACTGGAATCTTTAGGTAGTGGCCAACCATTGCGCGGTGCCAGCACCATTAGTCAGCAAGTAGCACGCAATGTTTATTTATGGACAGGCAGAAGTTGGCTCAGAAAAGGGCTGGAAATGTGGTTTACAGTGTTAATTGAATTGACCTGGAGCAAGCAACGTATCTTGGAAGTGTATTTAAATATAGCCGAGTGGGGTGAAAGTGTATTTGGGCTGGAGGCTGCCAGTCAGTATCACTTTGGCCAGCCTGCAGCACAACTTACCCCTACGCAGTCAGCACTGTTAGCGTCGAGTTTACCCAGCCCATTAAAATATAAACCGGCTGATCCGTCGCAGTATTTACTTAATAGGGCGCACTGGAATCTCGAACAACAACAGTGGATTACTGGCAGTACTGATAATAAGTAATACTTTAGAGTAATTTTTTGTATTGCTATGAACTTATTAAACGGCGGGAATCTAATACACCAGTAGCCACTCGATTACACATAAATAAAGGAATCAAACATATGTCTAAAATTAGATTAAACACACTTATCCCAACATTGACGGCGGTAGCCGTCGCAGCGTTTGTTTTTTCACCATTGCATGCTGCGGATCAGAATCCATTTCATATGAGTGATCTTTCTTCAGGTTATGTGGTTGCTGATGGCCATGGTAACAAAGGAGATGGCCATAAAAAGCGCAACAAAATGAAAAAGATGGATACAGACGGTGATGGGGTTGTAAGCAAAGATGAATTTTTAGCAAATGCGGAAAAGAAATTTGCCAAAAGAGACAAAAATGGTGATGGTGTGCTTGATGCAGATGAAATGAAGAAGCAGTGTAAATATAAAAAAGGCAAAAAAGATAAAGACAAAGCTGATAGTTAATTCGTAAATTTATTAGTTTAAAAAGGCGAACATTTGTTCGCCTTTTTTATGCTTGCAAGAAAATTTGTTTATATATGATTAGATTGCTAGATAAGGAAGATTAACGGAAGCTTACTAGCTTATTTGTTATAATTTCCAATTACACAACCGATGAATCTGAATAATGACAACACGTCGGAATATCAGCTTTAAAAATTCCGCCGGGCATCAGCTTGCAGCTGTGATTGAACAACCGGTAATACCAGTGAAGTGCTATGCACTATTTGCCCACTGTTTTTCATGCGGCAAAGATATTCTTATTGCTTCACGTATTGCACGTTCTTTGGTGGCACGAGGTGTTGCAGTGTTAAGATTTGATTTCACCGGGATAGGTGATTCTGAAGGTGAATTTGAAAGCTCTAATTTTACCAGCAATATAGATGATATTATTTCAGCGACAAATCATTTAAGAGAACATTATTCAGCGCCGCAAATACTTATCGGCCATAGCTTGGGTGGTACTGCAATGCTTAACGCAGCAGAGCAAGTGCCTGAAGCAAAAGCTGTCGTCTCTATTGCTGCGCCGTTTACCGCTGACCATATTCTCAGTCATTTCCAGGATAAAGTAGAAGAACTAGAACAAAAAGAGAAGGTTGATATTGAACTCGCTGGCAAAGTATTAACAATTAACCGGGAATTTGTTTCTGATTTAAAAGCACATTCTAACGAAGACAGAATTAGCCAGTTACGTAAGGCGTTATTGATTCTGCATTCTCCGTTTGATGAAATAGTTCCTATAGAAGAAGCGACAAAAATTTTTGTTAATGCAAAACATCCTAAAAGTTTTGTTTCACTAGATAAAGCAGATCACCTTATTACTGACAAACAAGATGCAGAATATGTAGCTAATACTATTGTTGCCTGGTCCTCTAGATATATAGAAGAAGATCCTTCAACGTCACAAGTAATTGATAAAGGCGAGGTGTTAATTGGTGAAGGCAATAAAAAATTTCTTAGAGAAGTTGCCAGTGATGACCATACCTGGTTCTCGGATGAACCACTTGCTGTCGGTGGCGATAACTTAGGACCAGATCCTTATGAGCAATTGCTTTCCTCATTGGGTACATGTACATCAATGACATTGCGTATGTATGCAAATCACAAAGGCTGGCCAGTAGAAGATATTCAGGTCAAACTTAAACATTCAAGGCAGCATGATCAAGATTGTGAACAGCCAGATGAGGAGTCATGCAAAATAGAATTGATACAAAAATTTATTACTATTAAAGGCGATCTTGATGAACAACAAATTAATCGCTTAGTTGAAGTTGCGGATCGCTGTCCGGTGCATAAAACTTTGTTAGGAAAAATAAAGCTTGAATCAAAACTCCAATTTTATGAAAGTAATAAATAATCTAAAACCTGAGGATAAATTTTATTTATTTTATATTTGATACAAATCAATTCAAATATCAATTTAAGGATTATGGTTAGATAACAGTAATAGTTTTAAACATATATGAGTTATTTATTAGACAAATTGCATAATGATCATAAGAACTTTGCTAAGTTGCTAGCTTATATAGAGTTGCAACTTAATTGCATTAAAAATTGTGATGTTGTTGACTTTGAAACCATTCTTATCGCGATGCAATACATGAGAGATTATCCTGATGAAATCCATCATCCATTAGAAAATGTAATTTTTAGTTATTTTATTGAGCATTATGATATCAGTCATGAAGCAATTAAAGAATTAATGCACGAACATGAAGGTATGCCAAAGCTAACTGAAAAGATTATTAACATGCTTGAGTATGTAGTGTCGGAAACACCAGTTAATAGAGATGAATTTTGTGAGTTTTTAACCGAATATCTTGATGTGCAAAGAGCGCATATGAATTCTGAAGAGTCTGAGGTTTATCCTCATATTTATGAAGCTATGCAAGAAGATGATTGGAAACAGTTGCAAAATGAGATTCAAGAATCAAATGATCCCTTATTTGAACAACCAAGAGATGAAAATTATCGCTTATTGTTAAAGAAAATTACCGCTACTGTGTAGTGTGAACCGTACTAATTAATTTTTTATAAAAAATCCCCCGCATTATATGCAGGGGAAAGTTGTGCCCATGATGGGCTAGAGTAGGCACCTAGCTACTACGGAGTCATCGAATTTGAGTCTTGCTTTGTGCTTGTATTTAAATACACCTTCTAAGCTTATTGTCGTATCAACGTTTGTGATTCATTTGCTTTACTAAGATAGGCAATGAACATAAGCCCATAAGGGGCAAACTCAACATCATCACAAGAATTGCTATATCCATTTTTACTCTCCTATATATTTGTCGGTTGATCTGCTAAGCAATGCTAGATCTTGTAGTGATGTTAGGAGCCATCAGAGATAATGTCGAATTAATGTAGATATATTTATATGTATTATTCCTATACATTGGCATATTTGGCTTTAAATACATATACATATACTGTGCATAGTGTATTCATCACTGATACTGAATATGAAAATCAGTTTGCGGAGTGATTTTGTTGAACAATATCTGTAACTTACTTAACTACCAATTTCGCTATCCAGATTATTTGTAATATGTATGTACATATACATGCAAGCTTTAAATACTTGAACTATTTGAATTTTACTTTATCTTATCGCTTAACTGTGTTTTATAACGCATTGAAATACAAGGACAACTTATAGGTACAAAAATTATGGATACTAATCAAGATACAGAAATGATGCACAACCGTGACATTAAGAAAATCAAACTTAGTTTGATTAAATCATTTACGAACAATGTCAGACGAATTAGTACAACAACGGCTAAACACAATTACGAATACTCGCATGATGCAGATGCAGTAGTGAAGTATCCGAAGTTTGGCTAATTTATAAGTTTAGCTAGTTTAATGGTTTTAAGTTCTGTAGCAGGGTAGGAATTAATTCCGCTACGGTCGGGTGTATATGCATTGCATTCATGAGAGTTGTGTAAGGTGTATTTGTGTACATTGCTTCCAAAAATACATGTATGACCTCATCACCACCAACACCTAATATGTGTGCGCCTAAAATGAGTTGCTTGTCTGCATCTACTAACACTTTCATAAAACCCTGTGTCTCACCTTTTTCGCGAGCTCTACCTATGCGCGTCATTGGCATAGACCCAACTAACGCCTTTTTGCCAGATTGGAGAACTTGAGTCTCTGTCATGCCAACTCTGCCTAAAGGTGGGTCTATAAAAAGTCCATAACAAGGAAGACGCTGAGTTATATTGCGTTGTCCGGAACCTAATAGTGTATCTGCAACAATTTCATAATCATTATAAGCAGTATGTGTGAATCCACCTTGGCCATTACATTCACCTAGCGCCCAAATACCTTCGACATTTGTCTTCAAATAATCATCGACTTGGATTAAGCCGCGCTCATTGACGTGTACTGATGTATTTTCTAGACCTAAGTCATGTGTGTTTGGTACTCGGCCCACTGCCAGCAACACATGACTACCAATGATTTGCTTGTCTGAG
>JANQKJ010000184.1 GCA_028281205.1 Gammaproteobacteria bacterium | reverse complement strand
GCATGATACCACTCGACCATCCGGGCACAATTGTAGTGATTTATTGTTTGGCATACTTGCATGCGTTTAACGCGCTCAAAAGAACTAGATTTTGAGGCTCATGTTTGATGCTCAGCTTGTTGGAGGCTCGCTAGTCTTTAGACACGCAAGTAAATACTGCGATTCCTGAATATACCTTACTAACATCCCTCAAGACGCTGAGTTTATGAACACATACGCTCCATCAGCATATCACCTATTTTATCATTCAACTTATTACGAAGTATGCGAGCCATTTATCGATTTATCTGCCATTGAGACATCTAGGTTGACCAAATCATTCATGTATTCCAATCATGGCAGTTCACGTCGCCAACGCCTGATATCAACCACCGCCGTTCCCAGAGCAACACGCCCAACTTGGCCAGTCATGGCACGTGGCACGGATATATTTGGGAAGCTGGCAGAACCAGAAGCTGGCGAAATCCCCATCCATAACCGGTTCTGCCCCCGTTTCTCGCGGACCGGAATCTCCACGATCTTGTCCTGCTTCCTCACTATAATTGTTAGTTACCATTGCGCTCTGCGATTGATAGGGCACCCCAGCGCCTTCTCCAGTATTGTTTATATTATCACCATATTTCTCCACATTTTTGGTATTCCCGAAGGCAATACCGAACAAATCGGTGCTACCTTCTCGATTCAGCCGTGAATGATAGCTGTCTCATGATTACAATCACATCAAAATTTAAAAATTTATTTTGTTGCCAGCCTCTAAATAGTTTTGAGAAAGCGAGCAACATAAATGTTATGTGTAGTCCTTTGTGAAGATTTTGAAAGTCACTTGCAACGGTAGTTGAACTCCAACAGTATGAACTGATTACCAATCGACTAACTACTTGTGCCTTTACATACTACTAGCGATCTGTACGACTTATGGCAGCTACTTGTTGATTTGACTGGCATAGAAACCAAAGCACGCTAAACTGTTGACATCAAATAAATCAAAGCTCATATATACTGCGGATATACCTGAATTTGAGAAACTGCTATTCCGTGAATGATGACGGTTATGGCGCAAAGTTGGTTTTGCTTTCGACATCACACTAAGAAATAATAAATATATTACCGTAAATTTCATAAATACCAATTTAAAGTTTACTATTCAACCGCCGAGGGTACCAAAAAGCCAGTATCCTGAATAAATATCCGCAAAACCCCACCTTATAGCATTTCATCAGAATCTCATGGTGACAGTTGAGGTAAGTATTTGTCGACAGAAGACAATTAAGGTACCATTACAGCTTCCGACAAAGTGTATTTAAGGTACTAGTCGACAGGTTTGCCGAAATAGTCGCCATTCTTGTACACCAAGTTAATTAAAGTACTTCTAAGCGGTTTTATCAGATTTTATGATCGAGTAGGCAACGACGATAATTTCTATAATTGCAAATATATTCAGAGTTTATTTTGCTATTTGTTGATCATTTAGTTTTTAAAACAAGCGCTTTGCTCGTCGCACCTGTCATAAAGTTAAGCTCACGGTGGTTTATACTGCCAAGTTCGTTCAGAAACTTCTAGCGCCCAGAGAAAGCGTTGCCAACGCAGCACACGAAGTGATGCCGGATTAGCAAAGCCTAAAACAGCACTACTGAGGTTGATGACATAGAGGGCGTGCTTTTTCACTTTTTACAGCAGTTCGTTTACAACTGTTTTTACAACAGTTCGTAACGTTTATGATTAAGTGAGGAATAGCAGTTATTTGTTGTTATGCCTGCCCTAATTAGATAGCGTACGTAGAACTAATAGTTGTGCGCGCACTAGCTTGTTTACATCAAATTCTTTTAAATCCCGAAGACCACGCGCATGAAGCTGGCAACATCATTGGTGCGGCTCTCATTGTGGACAACGGCTATCTTACGACTACAATACTTTTGGCATACCATGTGTGCCAGAAAACCAGAGAAGTACAATCATAGGCTCTTGTAGACCGACCGAAGCGAAATTCGATGCACATTTAAACCTGTATAACTCAACCTGACATGTAATTCTGTTTGTGACCCGCGAACTCCTGTTGCTGACGCAGCTGCCATTGTGGCCTTATTATTAATAATTATCAACACATATTTTTAAAATTAGTTAATAATTTATAAAACAGTCTTGAGATAGCGACCCACACGTCACAATAACAATATTACAAATAATTGTTGCAGTGCAAAGCATAGCTAAGGAGCCAGCTATATTGATGTTTCATTTCATTGATT
>JANQKJ010000175.1 GCA_028281205.1 Gammaproteobacteria bacterium | reverse complement strand
AGCGTGACATCCCAAACCACTTTGCCGGTTTCAATGCCTTTTAGTGCATCTGCGTCATTGGTTTTTTCCGCTAGTGCATGTGTCGTTAGGAACAGTGGTAAAAATAGAAGTAATATAGTGAATGAAAATATGCGTGCTAGAGCCATAAAGTGTTCCTTAAGTTACTAAGTTGTAAATTATGGCATAGATTATTTTCCAGAGTATGATTTGAAGTGTTAGTTGTTCCAATGGCGGTTAGCAGTTAGCAGAATATGAGATAATACTTGCGAATGACGTTACTATGTTAATGGTTTTACAGGATGAAGTTGATATGAATATGAACAAGACTCGACACAAACTGCTTATGGTGGGGATTTTTGTATCCTTGATTAGCAATGCTGTGTATGCAGAGCGTGATAGTAGTTATTCCCATTCCAACAGAGAAATTCTTTCCAGCGGTGAAAAGATGGTATTAGACGCGGTGGTGCTTAGGCCAGTGGGTCTGGTGACAACAGTGGCAGGGTCAGCTGTGTATGTCGTTTCATTGCCATTTAGTTTGCTTGGAGGTAATGAGGCTGAGGTGCGCGAAAGTCTTGTCTATGAGCCTGCAAGATATACTTTTAAGCGTCCTCTGGGGGATATAGAGTATTAGATATTTTTTTGTTTAGTAGCAACGATATAGACTGCAAATTTTGTGATTAGAGCTCACGTAGTAGATCTAAAATAATCTGGCGTTTCTTTTTCGAGAGACGATAATAACGTTGTGCAACTTCTTTGGTTTCTTCGTCGTCAAATGCAATTGAGTACTCAGCTTCGGAGGCTTCAGATATTTGCTGGATAGCCTCCATGCTGCCTTGTCCGGTCATCAACCAGTCCAGTCTCACATTTAAAATCGAAGCGAGCTCAGTTAAGTGTTCCGTGCTGGGTAATGCCTTGCCACGTTCCCAATGACCACAAGCACCGCGTGAGATACGCATACGTTCTGCCAACAGCTCTTGAGAGAGACCGCGTGCTTTCCTGGCGTAAGTGATTCTTTCGGCGATGGTCGACATCTGCCAAGGATAGTATTGATATCATTGGAGATGTACGATAATTTAACTATCTAATATTAAGATAATTATATTATCATTAATCATGAAATTAGTCGCTTACGTAGTCGTGTTTGGGTTCAGTATATTGCTTATTCTCACAAGCCAGCCCTTTAAGGACTATGCAACGACATTTGTGCGCAAGCAATGTATCTATTGGACGCAGCAAGTATCAGCGTCAGCTTTAGATCAGCCAAAGCTATTAAGTGTGGATGGTGTGACACTGACTAAATACTCAGCCATTAAAGCACTACGACTTGAAAACCACGGAGGCAAGCAATTGCTTTATTGTGATGGCTTTGATTTGCCCCAGGGTTTGCAAGTAGCCGTCACAAAAGACGGGCATAGCTGTTCTATTTCTGGGGCACCGATTCAAGCGCAGGCATTGACTAACGCATATATAGTCACAGCCAATCAGCAGGGCCGCTCATTGGCTATAGTACCAATTCTAGTTAATGCATTAGTATTAAGAGAATAGCGCTACTTATTTAACACATCGTTACGTGTGGATTCGGTAATATTTAGTACTTCATCAATAAGTTCTTGTGCGACATTAAGTTCTTTTAATGTTGTGTCGATATGATTTTTTACGGCATCAAAATGGCTGTCATTCAAGCCTTGTTCAACCAGGCGTGCATGTGCTGTACGCATGGATTCACCTTCAAAAGGCGTGTTCGCACCAAATGCGTAAGATAGAAATGATTTCATTTTGCGCATCTGTTTGTTCATATCCACACCTTCAAAAAATCCATTAATGTGATTATCGGAAATTACTTTTTGATAAAAAATATCCACTGCAGCTGATACGGCATCATTACCACCTAGACGTTCAAATAAACTCACAGACATGTTTGTCCTCCTTATTAAAGATGCATTTATAATACATGTTTTAAAAATGTATATAATATGCATGTTATTGTCAATAAAATTTATTATGCGTCTGACTAAATATAGTGATTTTGCTCTGCGAACTTTGATGTATGTGGCGATGGCCAAGCGCCGATGCACGATTGATGAAATCGCCGAGCGTTACTTAATTCCTAAAAATCACTTAATCAAGGTAGTTAATCAGCTTGCGCACCTGGGTTACATTACATCCATCAGAGGTAAAGGTGGTGGTATTGAATTAGCTGTACAGCCTGAGCAAATTTATTTGGGAGAAGTTATCCGCGCAACTGAACAAAGTTTTGATTTGGTGGAGTGTTTTTCGTCAGATGATAATCAATGTATTTTGACACCAAGTTGCAAATTGGCTTCAATATTGTCGACAGCTTTGGAGCAGTTTCTCGATACTTTGGATGAATACACACTGCAAGATGTGCTTACGCCTAAGGTAGGTGCATTACTACAATTAAATTAGCTAATGTTAGTTGTGCCTTCTACATGCATTTGTTTATCAACGCAGATATAAGGTAATTTGAGAGATTCTAACCAGGACTTACCGTCTTCTTCTCCTTTTAGCATCGCTACTGTTGAACAACTTCCTGCAATTAGGCATTCACTTGCGATTACGCTTACTGCACTTAACCCTTCAATCGGCCAGCCTGTTTTAGGATTTAAAATATGTGCATAACGTTTGTCATCGACAATCATGAAACGTTCATAGTCACCACTGCTGGCAATCGCACCTTGGCTTAAAGTAGTTGAAGCAATAGCGTTTTCAGGATCACGTGGATGTCGTATTCCAATCGTCCAAGGTTTGTTGTCTGGATGTGGACCTAAAACTTTTATGTCCCCGCCTAGATCAACAATGCCTGCGGTGATGCCGTGATCACGTAATGCTTGAGCGGCAGCATCAACAGCATACTCTTTGACATAGCCACCAAAATCGATTTCCATGCCTTTTTTCTTGAGTACTATATGTGGGCGTTGCCATTCCACCTGGTCCCAGCCAACTAAGTTGAGTGTTTGGTCGATATCGGACTGTGAAGGAATTTGGTTGGATTTAAAATTCCATACGCGACGTAATACGCCTGAAGTGATATCAAATAGGCCGGAGCTTTGTTTGTAAACCGCATTCGCATAATCAAGCAATAATGCTGTTTCGCTGTCGACTTTAGTGCCACTTAAGTTGCCGGCGGATTTATTGATGCTGCTGGTGACGCTGTCGCTACGATAGCGGGAATATTTTTTTTCTAGGCGGGTGACTTCAGCATGCGCTTTTTTACAAGCTGCTTCGGCAATAGTTTTGTCTGAAGTATATAGTTGAAACTCGCACGGGCTACCCATCGCGCGGAATGGAAAATGATAGATTTCCATAATTAATTAAATGTGTAATCTACTCCAAAAGTAAATAACGTGAAGTCAACTAAACCGGGGTTTTCGACATCGACACTCTGTAATGAATACGATTTGTCACTGATGTATCTTTCGGCCGAGAGACTCACTGTCCAGTCGTTGATGGTTTCTGCAACTTTTACACGGAACGATAATGCGCCATATGGTGATAATCGATAATCACTTGAATAATAACCATCAGACCGCACTGCTTGATAGAAAGGCTCATAAAAATCAGCCTGAGTTTGGCTATAATAACGCATGGAGTATTCAAAACTCCAACCCGCTTCAGTATGTTTTAGGAAGCCGACATCTAATGTGTGCGAGCGGATGTTCCAGTCATCATAATAAAAACGATAATCTGCATGTAAGGCTGCGCCAAACATTTCTGACCATCTTCGTAATTGTGCTGACCACATATATTGGGTGCGATCATCAGGGCGATTATCTCTTATGCCAGGCAGAGCAGAGTTAAATACTAACTTATACGGATCAGAAAGGAATCCGGAGTAATGGCTTAATGTTAATGTAGATTGCACAACAGTGTTTTTATTAATGACTTGTCCGATGCCAATGAAGCCGGTCACATTTTCTTTGTCTTCCTTGTCTATTCTGCCAGGGTCAATAGCAGGGTCGTCGGTAGGTTCAACTTCATCAAATGAAGCTGAAATACCGGCACGTAAAGTGGTCGATTTATTCGCGAGTTCGCGTGCCACAGACACGCCTCCGAACACAGCCTGGTAGTCTTTTTCCTTGGAGAAACCAATACTGGGCGAGATAGTATATTTGCCTTTATATATGTCTAACTTGGCGCTGGCATCAAAGCGTGAATCATCAATAGTCGCTCCACTCATAACCTGCTCAGGGTCGCCATTGGCATTAGGTTGAACAAACCATGGCGAAGCGCCACTCATTGTTTCATACGCACTGTCCACAGTTAATTGTACCGTGTCATTAATTGGGTACACTACGCTTACTTGCCCAACTTCGATGTCATAACGTTCTTGATCACCCAAGCCCGAGAAATTACTACTACTTAAACGATCTTCATCGTATTTAGATATGCGTGCACTTACGCTGGGGGCATTGTCAGGTGCACCAGCCGCTTCTACTGTCTTGTTATAAGCAGGTAAAGCAAACGCCGCAGAGTAAAGCGCCGCAACAGTAGGGCTTAAATTATGTTTGTTAGAGGCCATGGGTTGATTCTAGTTGCAACCGCAACCACCTCCGGCAGAACCATATCCGCCTGCCGCCGCTTCTTTAGCAAAGTAAATATGCTCACTCAAGGTGTTGGCTAATGGGTCAGGTGACCATGACATTTCTTTCTTAGAAAGTGTGCCGCGTTCCCAGGGTTTGACTGTTGTGCAGCCGGAAGAAATAATCAGCGCAAATATTATTAACGTGAGAGTAATAAATTTATTCATATCCCTGCTCACAGTAATTTTTCTATTTCAGCTTTAATTTTGTTTACATCGCCAGATTTATAACCACTATGCACGTAGCGAATGACACCTGATTTATCGATCACATATGAAGTAGGCATTGCATTGACACCAAATGACTCAGGTATTACGCCATCTTTATCAGCCAAGATTTTATATGTGACGTCTATTTTATTAATAAAGTCTTTAGCATCCTGCGGGTTTTCATCTAGGTTGATTGCCAGGACGACGACATCATCACGTCCAGAGAATGATGTTTGCAGGCTCTCAAATTCCGGTAGTGATTTTAAGCAAGGCGGGCACCATGAAGCCCAAAAATCAACAAATACCACTTTACCTTCTAGGTCCGCGTTACTGACGGTTTCTGCACCATTTAATGTACGTGCGCGAAACGAAGGTGCATCGTCACCTACACTGGCTGAATAAGCAAACTGTGCTGCTAGTAAGCAAATGGCAGAAAAAAGAAATACCTGAAATGTTCTAAGCATGGTTGGGATCCTCGCTGGGTAAACTATGAAATCGAAAGTAGACTGTGGTTTTATTTGTGACTGTGCTCACAATAATTGAGTTGTTTATTTATGTTATGTGCGACTAAGACGAAGCGCGTTAATTAATTGATTATCTGCGGACTTATTTGTAGACCGGTAGTGGGGCTATTTAACAGTGCAGGTTATCGGCGTTTTTCTACCGCTAATCTGGGGATGTGTTAGTTACTCGCTATTATATTGAGCGGTGTCTTGTATGTCAGGAGGCTATAGATCTAACCATAACTTGAGTGGCTTACGCATACCGGCAATTTTGCATCCTTGTTGTCCATAACCGTAAGGAAATAAATTATAAATATATTT
Source organism: Gammaproteobacteria bacterium (assembly GCA_028281205.1). GTDB lineage: Bacteria > Pseudomonadota > Gammaproteobacteria > UBA4575 > UBA4575 > UBA1858. The sequence goes on along the minus strand of JANQKJ010000175.1, from coordinate 1,166 downwards.
GCGAGTAGCTTGTTCTTTGCCAATAGTTAGCTTTAGCTGTTTTAGGATAGTGCGTAGTTCCGGCACTACGCCAGAGTCGGTATATAGTTGGCGAATCATATGAATGACACGCCAGTGATCTTCATTTAATTCGAGTTGTGTTTGCTCGGCTATATGACGAGCAACATCTTCGTTCCAGTCATCGGGATCAAGTAAGAACCCATCATCATCTGTCGCAAGTTCCATTAGTGGCTGCTGCTTCCTTGAGTGACACGCTCATATTGCTGCATGTCTTTTAGTGTGTGGATGTTATTGTAGCTAAATTTTTCAAACTGTGTGCGTACCGTTTCAGCCTGTTGGTAGCCATGTTCAATTAATAAAGTGCCGCCGGGAATTAAATACTCACAAGCGTGCTGAATAATATGATAGATATCAGCTAAACCACAATTACTGGAAAACAGCGCAGATTGTGGCTCAAAGGTTTGTACGTTTTGTTCAATATTAACGTCATCAGGTGAGATATAAGGCGGGTTGCTAATAATTATATCAAAATCATGTTGATTGATTTTTTCAAACCAATCGCTCTCAACAAAATAAATATTTTTACATTGATGGTTCATGGCATTGAGTTGTGCGATTTGCAGACATTGCTGAGAGTTATCACTGGCAATAATCGTGGCTTTGGGCAGTTGCTTGGCTAAGGCTATTGCAATGCAGCCACTGCCGGTACCCAACTCAAGAATATTAATTTCAGTTTTGTTTACTATTGCCAAGCTTGCTTCTACTAGTAATTCTGTTTCCGGGCGCGGTATTAGTACACCAGGTTCTACTTTAAATGCTAGAGACCAAAATTCTTTTTCTTGCGTGATATATGCTATTGGTTCGCCTATCATGCGGCGTGCTACAAAATCCTGATAATGTTGATAGCTTGTTGCGTTAAGTGATTCGTCAGAATGCGCAATTAAAAATTCTTTACTTTTTTGACAAGCATGTTGCAATAGTAATAACGCTTCATGCTGTGGATTAGTAATTGTATCTAAGGTTCTGTCAGCAAGTTGTTTGCGACCTTCAGTGATGGCTTGTTGAATCGTGGTCACGTGTTATTCGTAATAGTTAATCAGCGCTTAAGGAAGCCAATTGCTCAGCTTGATGTTCATTGATTAATGGGTCGATGACTTGGCTTAAAC
>JANQKJ010000105.1 GCA_028281205.1 Gammaproteobacteria bacterium | reverse complement strand
AGTACATGAAAGAGCAGATGGACAAGTGGGATGAAGAGATGGCGTCTGAGGGTGAGCGCAAGGTCGCGGCGGAAATTAATCAGGTCGCCGGCTACGCTTGATCTTTGAGTATATGATTAGGCTCAGCTGTAGTATAAAGTAGGGCCTAATCAACTAAGTAGTTTTACAAAACAGTATATAAATTGAGGAGTAAATAAAATGAGTGAAGCTAGCTTATACGTACGTTTGGGCGGTGCTGATGGAATTGCATCAATTGTAGAAGATATTTGGAAAAACCATACTTCTAATCCCAAAATTAAACAACGTTACGCAAAAAGTGATCCTGAGAATGTGAAACGCTTAGTACGTGAGTTTTTTGGAGCTGGTATTGGCGGTCCTGAGACATACACTGGTCAAGATATGTTGACTGCACATAGTGGGATGAACATTAGTGATGAAGAGTTCGTAGCAGTTTGTGATGATGTGCTGGATGCGCTTGATAAAAACAATATTGGCCAGAAAGAAAAAGATGAGTGTTTGTGTATTTTGTATTCAATGAAGTCAGAAATTGTTGGCGTTTAATTAAGTAAATTCAAAGGAGTTAGTAAAATGAAAGTAACATGGGATGAAAGTACTTGTATTCATGCTGGTAAATGTGTTGAAGGTTCACCAAATGTATTCAAAGTCGTTGATGGTAGTTTTGTGATTGATGAATCAGGTGCATCTGAAGAAGAAATTCGTGCAACTGTAGCTCAATGCCCGTCAGGCGCACTTAAGATTGAAGATTAACTAATAAGACTAAACTAAAACAGAGCTAATCATTACCTCACTTAGCCAGCAAGGTCGTGAGAATTACAAGTAGAGGTTATTGAGTTAGGGGGAAAATATGATCGGAGACCAATTAAGAACTAAAATGATTCTGCGTGGACATCCAAGTTGTCCTAACACCGGAAAGTGCTTGCAGACAGCTGCAGAAAAGGGAGTAGATGTTGACGCTGTAGTAATTACAGATGTTGATAGCAGCGATTTTCGAGCTGTCTCCCCATTTGGTGTAGGGCCTGTGTTACATGATGTTGATTTTATAGTTTACGGGACTGGAGCGGTAATGTCTTACCTTGACGACAAAGGTTTTGGACCGTCACTAGTACCTCGAAATGGTGTTAGTCGCGCGATTATGTATCAGTGGGCTATTATTGCTACAGAGTGTGTTACACCAAATATTGGTGATTCGCTTAATAAAGATGCCTTAGCGCCTTTATTTGATGGTCTTGAAAAGCAAGTGCTGAATCCTCCTAAACGTGGTGACTTTATTTGCGGTGATTTCTCGCTTGCAGATATTCACTGGTCAGCATGCTGTAACTTAATTGAGATTGGTGGTGCTGGTGACTTAATCAGTTCGCGGCCAGGTGTTGCCAAGTGGTACGATAAAGTTAAATCTCATCCAAGTACTAGTAAAGAGAAGATCATTCCTTTCACTGTATTGCCATCTGCAGCCGATATCAGCTCAGGCACACTGAATGGAATTTCAATAAACGTATAACGGCATTACATTCATATGAGAAAGCGTCCAGATAGTACTCTGGGCGCTTTTTTGCGTATAGGCTAACTATGTATGTTTTGAAGTAGAAAAAATTATGTTTGGATTATTCGGAAATAAAAAGAAAGATTTCACTGCAACAATAAACGGCGGTGAAGCAACTGTCACGGTTAAAGCTGGTGATAACTTACTAAAAGCAGGATTAGAAGCGGGTTTAGCATGGCCGCATGACTGTCGAGTAGGTAGTTGCGGTACGTGTAAATGTGTTATTAAAAAAGGAAAAATTAAAGCACTGACAGATTTTTCATATGTACTTGATGGTGATCAACTCAAAGCAGGAGCGGCATTAGCTTGTCAAACAATACTAAAAAGTGACGTAGAAGTTGAAGTCGAAATGGGAGATGCACCCGCTACACAATTACTTCAGCTTGAAGGTGTTATTTCCCAAATCAATGACTTAACCCATGATATCAAAGAATTGGTCATTAAGTGTGATGGTAGTTTTACGCGTGACATGATGGCTGGACAATATGCTGAAATTACAGTAGCCGATATTAAAGGTGCAAGATCTTATTCATTTGCGAAAGCACCTCGCAATGAGCAAGATGGAGAGTTTAGCTTTTATATCCGCAAAGTGCCTGGAGGTGAGTTCACTGAATGGTTATTTGCACAGGATCGTGTTGGAACTAAAGTCAATTTGGGAGCGCCTTATGGTCAGTTCTATCACCGCTCATCGAGCTCTCAGATGGTTTGTATGGCAGGTGGTAGTGGCATGAGTGCTATCAAAGCAATTCTGGAAGAATGCGTGCTGGAGCAAGTTGAGCGCAATTGCATATTCTTATTTGGTGCTCAAACTGAAAAAGATTTGTATTGTGATGAAGAAATGCAGCGAATTAAACAAAATTGGCATAAAGACTATACATTTGAGTATGTTACGGTCTTGTCTGCGGATGAAGAAGGATCCTCGTGGGCAGGTCCCACTGGTTTTGTAACGGATTACTTCAAACAAGCTTATCTTGATACTTCGGCGTTAGATATTAATGAGGCTCAAGGCTATTTATGTGGCCCCCCACCGATGATTGATGCAGCCATAGAGTTGTTAAAGTCTGGAGGAATTGCTGAAGAGAGTATATATTACGATAAATTCTTAGACGCCAGCTCAATACCTGGGGGACGCTAAGTCCAACCCCAGTAATAAATTTTGGTGCTGAATAATTAGGAGGAATAATATGACAATGAAAGCATTAGCAGTAATGGCGCTGTGGACAGTAGCAACGGTTTCACTTTTCAACTTTATCGGTTTCCCAGATCATTACGACAAGCCGCTATGGTCAATTGGGGGTGCCTTAATGTTGGTGATAATCCTTATTGGTAATGTATGGATATTCATCGGTGTTGCTAAAGAAGAACCATGGGCATGGTTTAAAGACTCTGACGGCAACGAATAACATTGCTATATATAGATTGATTAAAAAGCCGGCATTTACGCCGGCTTTTTTATTTTTTAATGGTTGAATTCTATATTTTTTTGCCGGGGTATAAATTGTGTATTCCAGTGATTCATTGCCCATTGCCATATGGACGATAGCGGACGCCAAATTAAATGTCGTGGTGGTTCTTGACCTAAGTCTTGTAAGGCAAAATATAAATTACTGCGAGCATTATGTTTGTGTAACGCAAGTGCGTGAGTTTGCTTACTTAATTTATTTCCACTGTGATCAGTAATAATTGGTATATGAAAAAAATCAGGCAGTGTTCTTTGGAGTAGTTGTGTTAAGTGCACTTGACGAGGGGTAATGGCAAGCAAATCGGAGCCACGTACAATTTCACTATACCCTTCAAATACATCATCAATGCTGACAGCCAGTATATAGCTAGGTAATTTATCTGCGCGCAAAATAACATAATCACCACTTTCCTGCCCAAGGTGGCAAGTTTGTAAGCCGTAATGCTTGTCTATAAAATTTATAGTGGCGTTGTCGGTACGGATGCGTAAAGTATGCTTTTGTTTAAAATTGTTTTTGCTTGAACATGTGCCAGGATATATTGCACCCATTGGCCCCAGTTTAGAAATTGCAGCTAAGTCTTTGCGGCTACATGAACAAGGGTAGGCAAGATTGTGTTCAAGAAATTGTAAAGCTACATGTTTATGTAAATTATGTTGCCGGCTTTGAAAAATTGGTCTTTTGTCCCACTCAAATCCATAATCTTTCAATGTTTCCAGTATTGATTGCGCTGCACCCTTGGGCTCTCGGTCTGGGTCGATATCCTCTATGCGCACAATCCATTCACCATTGTGTAAACGTGCTTGGAGG
>JANQKJ010000004.1 GCA_028281205.1 Gammaproteobacteria bacterium | reverse complement strand
ATGCACAACACGGCCTGTGCCGACCAGATACAGGATCATGGTCGGCCAGACCGGAACCGGACACAACGCATAATCATAATAGAGATAAACTTCATGGATGAATAAAGAACAAGGACGTTCTTTTTAAAAAGACATAGATACCAGTGATAAGATGATGCAACTATCTCAGACTAATTCAGCACAAACAAATCAACACTTAATTCAAGTCAAGAATCAAATTATTCGTGACAGGAGAATAGGAGAAATTCGTAACTCATGTGCACGCTTAGAGACAATTGCTGAGGATTTCACTCTAGTCAATAATCATGGTGATTTTATTACACTATATGATTCACTTGAGGAAAATCCAGTAGTGATAAATTTTTATTCTCCAACTGATAGCATGCATACAGATGACGAAGAAATTATTAGTCTTAATAAAAAATTGTCTGATCTAAACATACAACACTTTGTAGTTAGCCAAGACCAATTATTTTTAAATCGCTTATCTCAAAACAATGTTGCATTAAATATTAATTTATTGCATGACCAGCACTTGGGCGCATTTTTAAAGTATGGCCTGGTAACACATGAGATAGAGACCCCATTTGAGTTATTTGAACAGAGAGCAAAGTCTTATTTCCCTTCAAGCCTACATGTGAATGCGATGTACTTAATAGAGAAAAATAAGCGCATTAAATTCTCACAAATAAATTTTTCTAACCAATTAATTCATCAACAGGCATTACTTGATGAAATAGCTGAACCGCAGCCTGTGCCTGCCATTAAGACTTATCATGACACACATTGATATATATTTAAGAGATAAATGTTCTCAGTGTAACCTTGCAAAGTCTTTACTGGACACTAAAGGCGTGCCTTACAATGAGATTAATTTAGACTACAATGATGCGCTAGCATTCAAAGTAATGCGCGCCTTTAATCAACGCAGCGTACCTCAAATTGTTATCAACAATACTGCGATTGGCGGTTATGAGGCATTGGAAAAATTAGAATCTAATGGTGGCCTAGACTCAATTTTAACAGCAGCATAAAAGTTACAAAAACCGATACTTACCCGTTGCCAAAAAATCTAACTCTTCGCGTGTACTAGTACGCCCTAAAATTTCATTTAGTTCAGGGAAGCGGCCAAATTTTTCAATCACATAATAATGGCTTTGAGCAAAGCTTAGTGATTTTGCATACATGTCATGCAATTCAGCAGGTACCTGATCGCACAATTGAGTGAACATTTTAACTGATAGCGTCTGGATATCGATATCTTCAGCATGCATCAATGGCATGTAAAAAAATTTGCGTTGGATAAAAAACAGTTCTTTATCAAGATTTTTTTGTATGCCCTGCTGAACCAACGCTATTGCTTGTTGGTCTTGTGCAAAACTGCGTGCCTGATTACGATAAATATGCCGAGAGAATTGGTCGAGCATTATTATTAAGGCAAGCATGGAATGCGCCTCCAACTCCCAATCTTTTAAATCCCCACGGCATGCTTGCTTGTGCAAAGAATAGAATTTTTCTTTTATCAGTTGATCGTAGGCCGCGCCATCACCAAACCACATGGAAGCTTTATCTTGGTGAATATCTGTCGGGCACTGCAAGCTGCCAAACCAGAAATCAAGAATGTTTTGTACTTCCTGATTCACTACTTAACAAGCAGTAATTGCTATTTAGTAAGCACTGGCGGCATGCGCGACTGAAGGCGTGTGGTTTTTTGTGCCATTCTCCACTCATAAACTGTTGAATAAGCCATAACACGTCGCACATATTTGCGCGTCTCATCATAAGGAATTGTATCAACCCAAACATCGGCAGGCATTTTATTGCCGGATGGCAACCAACGCTTCACTCTATGGGGGCCGGCATTATACGAAGCAGTAGCAAGTACTTGCTGGTTATCATACTTATCCAGCATTAAGCGCAAATATTTACTGCCTAACTGTACATTTAATTTAGGCTGCATTAATGCATTACGGCTCGGTGATTTGATATTCAATTTATTAGCTACATCTTTAGCCGTACCCGGCATAAGCTGCATCAAACCTCTGGCTCCAGCATGGGACTTAGCTAAGCTATTCATCGCACTTTCCTGCCGCATCACACCATATACATACTCTGGACCCAAAGAAAACTTTTGCGCATTCTTAAGTACGATATCATCGTACGGCTGCGGGAATCTAAGTTGCAGATCATCATAATGCTGTGCTCTAGCCACAGTAAAAATCGCCGTGTGATGCCAATCCCATTGATGCGCTATATATGCGGCAATCTGTAATTTCTTTTTATCAAAGCCAGTAGTGAGGAATTTCCACTCTTGATAGGCATGATAGGTCTGACCGGCTTCGAGTAATTCGCGTGCACGAATCAATGGTGGATAATCCAATATTCTGCCAATCTCAAAGTCGGTAAATTGTAATGGCTTTTCATTCATTTCATATGGTTTTTGCACCCGGTCTGCGGCAAGAAAACCATAGTAGTCACGCTCACGCGCAATTTTATCGTAAATAAATTTAGCATCGGCATGGATACCCATTTCTTCAAGTGCACGTGCACGCCAATATTTCCACTCCAGCGCTTGCTTAGTTTCAATATCCATCAGCACAATGCTTCTTAGTACAGCTGGCCAATCATTTGCGCGTAAGGCCGCTCGTGCACGCCATTCCTGTACCTCCACATCCTCAATATTATCCGGCAGACTGGCCATTAGCGCAGGCGCCATTGGGTGATGACGCCAGGCAGCGACTAACGCAATTTGTGCATGTGTTTGAATTTTATCTTGTTGTGTAAATTGATACTTCTCGCTGAGTTGCTGCCAGGCTTTTGCTGCCTCAGCGACATCCTTTCTAGCCCAACGTCTGGCACCATACGCAATTACTTTGCGTGCTATGGGATGGTCATCCTGCAAATCGGGATCAGTTAATATTTTTTGCGGCGTATGGTGCACACTGTTCAATAGAGCAAACCAATGCACTTGCTCAGTACTCAATTTTCCGGCTAGGTATTTTGCCAGCTTGATATTGCTATCAGCCATAGCAAGATCAATACGCTGCCAAATAAGTTCTTCAGTCAAATATCCTTGTTTTTCTAGCCATGTGAATAAAGGATCACATTGTTTAGGTTGTGATTGGGCAGTTAACCAAAAAGCTTTAACTGCACTCACTGCATCTGGTACCGAGCCTGAGGCCATACGTGTATGCAAGTCAAAACACTGATGAGCGACATTGCTGCCCCGCTCATAATACTGTTGGAATTTTGCGTGCTGGCCACGCTTCATTAGCGCATCTAACCATGCCTGGCGGATATAACGAGCAGCAGGTATAAATGAGTAATTGTCCAGAAATATGCGCACATCTCTCTCTGGTGCAGTGTTGATGCGTCGCCGTAACTCTTCGTATTGCAAGTAAGGATATAACGCATAATCTGTTAGCTGATTAGCTAAATAGTTGAATTCTTTAGTATTACCTGATGCAAGTGCGTGTCGTGCATCCATATACATCTGTCTCTGTTGAGTCAGACTGGCCGCATCCGCTTTGGTGACTATTAGCGCCAAAGCCATGATCGCCAGAAATACGCTGGTGAAGCTAAATGCAGGCCAATTCATGTAAGGTAATTTCATCTGATTAAGAATAATGTACGTTATACGCTCTTGTTTCATGGAAAATTGCGCAGTCCTTCAAACAATTACCTGCGGCCACCCCTTACACTATGGACTATCCGGGGAAATTAGTGAATCACCCCACATTAAATTTTTAGCATGTTTAGGCAGATACGGATATGATTAGGCACCATGAAGAAGATAAACCCCTAACTGAGGAAGGAAGCAGCATCATGAGCAATCCATATATTGGTAAGGAACGCCGTCTACAAGAACGACGTATCAATGCGAGTGAACGCCGAGAGTTAGTACGCTACGAAATTAATAAAACACCACGTCGCTCGGGCAATGACCGACGCAAAGTTAACGGCTGGGCTGAGCATTCCCAATACAACTTAATGTAGTAAAGGTAGTAATATATTGGAGTGTGGTTTATGCTTTTTGAATCACACGAAATACATTATCTCTATTGATTTTTTCCTGACGCAGATTTTCTTCAACTGCAAGTGAGTATTGGCTAATTTCCACTCCGGGTTCAATTGTCCTTGTGGCAATAGCAGAATGAGTTTCCACCTCCCCCAAAGCGTTCATCCAATCATCTAACTGTGCAACTGCTGAAGCATTACCAGTCAGATCCTCATACACAACCAGCACTCCTTTTGGCGCCAACTGATTGAAGGCCGTTTGCATTAATTGCTGGTATTCATCAGCCTGTATTACAGGCATCAACTGACTTAGCACTATAACATTGGGTACATTAGCGAAAGTACAGTCACCAGCCTGATTAACAAATTGCATGCTGTGACTATTTTCAGTATGCGCAGAAAAATAACTAGCAATACTTTCTTTCAGATTCTGGTTGCATGCTCCAACATGACATGAACTGGCTTGTTCAACATTGACTAAAGTTGACAATATGACATCGTTAGCCAGCAGGCCATAATCGCAGCCAATATGGGTGAGCTTAACAGCGTGTTTTTTGCCTATGTAATCTTTAATGATACGCTCAATGACAGCACTCATAGTGTATTCATGCCACATCATTTTACATAAAGGGACAAACACTTCCCTCAAATGTGAAATAATATCTTCACCACTATAATCTTGCTGCAATCCCGCCAGTAACAAGTTACTGCGTTGTTTAAAAAACCATTCAATACTACTTGGCATGGGTGCCGGCCATTTGCGACCGACACGCATGGACATCACACCATCATTTTCAGCAGTCAAATTACTGAAACCAGTCCAGCGTTCTCGACTCAAGAAAATATTTTCCAGGAAACTGCGCGACCAAAAATCTTTTTCATGGGCCTGGCCCTCAGGATATACAGGAAGCACAACTGAACCACCTGGCTTGAGATGTTTTAATAATTCCAATAAAAAAGACGCACCCCAGTGATTAGCAAATAACGAGACACTAATACCAATGTAAATACGATCCAACGCCTCGGGAAGTACTGGATAGAAAAAATTCCCAACCTTACCATCAGAGAAATCCATTTGTATGTGTTCACTGAACGGCGTCATGCTATATATTTTTTCGTCGGGGCGAACTTGGTTATTTTTATCTCGCTCTCCAGAAAAATAATACTCGAGGTCTTCTTCGATATATTGTTCGCCGAGATGTAGAACGACTTGGCTCATACAAAGCTTCCTGAATGAATAGTTGAAGTAAAGAGGCGCTGTACATTAACAAAAACAGCCCATTATCTAAACCCACCTTATACTAGGTGCAGTCGTTAGCAGTTTGGTTATTAACTTACTTTGAAGCAGCAAATACTGCTTTAGAACGTTTGGCGCCAGATTTTGACACTAAACCACTACGTACTGGCTCCAGCATGGGTTTACTCGGGCTAACATGCTTATTGTGGTGCTTATAATGACGACCATGATAAGGAACACCAGGAATATACTTGTAATGCTTATTAAAACGGTTAGGAAAATATGCAGACGGATAGTAACGTCGTTCAGAATCCACTGCCGTCACATAAACTTCTTGCCGGGGCGGATTTTTAGCCGCTTTAATCTCTGCCGCTTGTTGTTTTTGTTTTAACATCTCTGCACGCCGGTCCTGCAAGCGCTGCAATTGGTTTTG
>JANQKJ010000040.1 GCA_028281205.1 Gammaproteobacteria bacterium | reverse complement strand
GAACTCGCCCCCTTGCGCTTCCGCAGACACCTTCGTCAACGCCGCTGTTAACGTCGTCTTGCCATGGTCCACGTGGCCTATCGTCCCCACATTTACATGCGGCTTCGTGCGTTCAAACTTCTCCTTTGACATCGATCTTTACCTCTTTTAATTTTTAAACTAAATTAAACTCAAAATTAAATTTAACTAATTCCAACTTGTCTTAGTAATTACATACCTTTAGTCACAGCCTCCAAAACTACTGCTGGGGCTTCACTATATTTCTCAAATTCCATTGAATATGTCGCGCGACCTTGCGTAGCAGAACGCAAATCCGTGGCATACCCAAACATTTCTTTTAGTGGCACATCAGCGCGCACAATTTTACCCGCTGGAGCGTCATCCATGCCACTCACAATCCCTCGACGTCGATTAAGATCACCTACGACATCTCCCATGTAGTCTTCCGGCGTCACAACTTCGACTTTCATGACCGGTTCAAGCAACACTGGATCTGCTGATCTTGTTGCCTCTTTGAAACACATCGAAGCGGCTATCTTAAACGCCATTTCTGATGAGTCCACATCATGAAAAGAACCATCAAATAGTGTGACTTTGACATCTACTACCGGATAGCCGCCTACCACGCCGCTTTCCATGGATTCTTTTACACCTTTTTCTACTGACGGAATGTATTCCTTTGGAACCACACCACCAGTAATGTCGTCAACAAACTCAAACCCGCCACCTTCCTCAAGCGGTTCTATCTTTAGCCAAACATGGCCATATTGGCCACGTCCACCTGACTGACGAACAAACTTGTTCTCTTGCTCCACTGCAGAACGTATCGTCTCGCGGAAAGCAACCTGTGGCGCACCTACATTTGCGTCGACTTTAAATTCTCGCTTCATGCGGTCGACAATAATGTCGAGATGCCATTCCCCCATCCCGGCAATAATTGTTTGTCCCGATTCTTCATCCGTTCTTACTCGGAAAGAAGGATCTTCTTGGGCCAGCTTTTGTAGCGCAACTGCCATTTTTTCCTGATCCCCTGTGGTGCGCGGCTCCACCGCGACCGAAATTACCGGTTCAGGAAACTCCATTTTTTCTAATGTGATGACATTTTTCGGAGCACACAATGTTTCTCCAGTCGTCACATCTTTTAAGCCCACTGCGGCAGCTATATCTCCCGCGTAAACTTCTTTAATTTCTTCACGCGAATTAGAGTGCATTTGCAGTAAACGACCAATCCGTTCCTTCTTGCCCTTAATCGGGTTATACACCGTGTCTCCAGTTTTCATAACACCGGAATACACTCTAAAGAATGTCAGCGTACCTACAAAAGGGTCGGCAGCAATCTTAAACGCCAATGACGCAAAAGGTTCTTTATCGTCTGAGTGGCGTACGCCTTCAGACTCATCTTTGTCGTCTAACACGCCAGTAATTGGCGGCACATCTACAGGTGACGGCATAAAATAGACAATGCCATCAATTGCCGCTTGCACACCCTTATTCTTAAAGGCCGAACCGCAAAAAGCGGGAACAACCTCATTACTTAATGTACGAATGCGTATCCCTTGGCGAATTTGATCCTCCGAGAGCTCTCCTGACTCAAGGTACACATCCATTAATTCTTCGTTAGCTTCTGCAGCAGCCTCAACCATAGTTTCACGCCACTGCTCACAATCAGATAGCATATCCTCAGGGATATCTACCTCTTTGTACGTTGTGCCCATATCCGATTCATTCCAGTAAATCGCCTTCATGCGCACCAGATCAACAACCCCTTTAAACTCTTCCTCTGCTCCGATAGGTAGCTGCATTGGAATCGGGTTAGATCCCAAACGTTGTTCTATTTGTTTAACCACACGCAGAAAGTCTGCACCGGTACGATCCATTTTATTTACAAACGCCATGCGCGGCACATGGTATTTGTTTGCTTGACGCCATACCGTTTCTGACTGAGGTTCTACACCATCAACAGAACTGAATACCGCACAGGCACCATCAAGAACTCTAAGTGAACGTTCAACCTCAATTGTGAAATCGACGTGCCCTGGTGTATCAATAATATTAATTCGGTGTTGCTCGAACTGCTGATCCATGCCTTTCCAGAAACATGTAGTTGCAGCGGACGTGATAGTGATTCCACGTTCTTGTTCTTGCTCCATCCAATCCATGACAGCAGCACCATCATGAACTTCACCAATTTTGTGTGAGACGCCTGTGTAAAACAGAATGCGTTCGGTTATGGTCGTTTTACCTGCATCAATATGCGCAATAATGCCAATATTGCGATATCGTTCGATAGGCGTTTTGCGTGCCATAACATACTACCTAAACTATAAACAAACTCTGATGCCAGAGTTTGTATTACCAACGGTAATGAGAGAAAGCTTTATTCGCTTCTGCCATTCTTAGCGTGTCTTCACGCTTCTTAATTGCTGAACCTTTACTTTCAGCGGCATCAATTAACTCACCAGCCAATTTATTTACCATAGATTTTTCACCACGCTTTCGTGCTGAATCGACAATCCAGCGCATAGCCAATGCAGCCTGACGTATTGGACGCACTTCTACCGGCACTTGATAAGTAGCACCACCAACACGGCGTGATTTAACTTCCACCGGTGGCTTTACTTTATCTAACGCTTCCAAGAACACATCCATACCATCTGTGCCCTTCTTGCTTGTTATCTCATCAATAGCTTTATAGACAATTTTTTCAGCGACAGATTTCTTGCCACTCACCATTAAGATATTTACAAATTTAGCGAGTTGCTCATTTCCATATTTAGGATCTGGCAAAATTTCACGTTTTGGGACTTCTCTACGTCTAGGCATATTTTATCTTCGCTTTAAATTTGTATAGGGTTTTCTACTTTTTTGATTACAGTTATTTATTATGATTTCTGACGTTTCGCGCCATACTTTGAGCGGCCCTGCTTACGGTTGGCAACACCTTGGGTATCCAAGCTTCCACGCACCGTGTGGTAACGAACACCAGGCAAATCTTTCACACGGCCACCACGGATTAATACTACTGAGTGTTCTTGCAAATTATGTCCTTCTCCACCAATGTAAGAAGACACTTCAAAACCATTGGTCAGACGTACACGCGCCACTTTGCGCAAAGCCGAATTAGGCTTCTTAGGCGTAGTTGTATATACACGTGTGCACACACCACGTCGCTGTGGGCACGCTGCCAAGGCAGGTACATTACTTTTTTCAATTTTTCTTTTTCTCGGCTTGCGTACAAGCTGATTAATTGTTGCCATTCTTAATTTTTCTCCGGCATAAAATAAACGACAGGCCGATATAGGCTCGGCCTGTCGTAGGGTGGCGAGATTTTACGGAGTTGGGCTATACCCTGTCAAGGACATCAAACTCCCTCAACCTTAAGGATTTGCAGTATTATCCTCTTGCTCTGGTGTTTCTGCTGCTGGCATCTCTGCCTCAGCCGCTACTTCTACAGCAGACTCTTCTACTACTTCTGGCAATTCCGGCATACCCAGGTTCAATTCTTCGCGCGTTTTACGTCGCTCCTGATGATAGGTCAAACCTGTGCCTGCCGGGATTAATCGACCCACAATGACATTTTCTTTCAAACCACGCAGGTAGTCGTTAGAACCACGCACCGCTGATTCTGTCAATACGCGCGTTGTTTCCTGGAATGACGCCGCTGAGATGAATGACTCTGTCACTAATGAGGCCTTAGTAATCCCCAGTAAAACATTTTCATAATCAGCAGGTGCTTTATTGCGTGCCTCCATGTTTTCATTCACTTCATAGAGTCGAGCTCGTTCTACTTGTTCACCGCGTAGCATGTTGGTATCACCACTGTCAGTTATCTCAACTTTACGCAGCATCTGGCGAATAATCACTTCGATGTGTTTATCGTTAATTTTCACACCTTGCAAGCGATACACATCCTGAATTTCCTGAACCAAGTATTCCGCTAACGCGCTTATACCAAGTAACTTGAGAATATCATGCGGACTACGTTCACCTTCAACAACGACTTCGCCCTTATCAACATGCTCGCCTTCAAACACATCGACATGACGCCACTTAGGAATTAACTCTTCTACTGTTTCACCATCATCCTTGGTAATCACTAAGCGTTGCTTACCTTTAGTCTCTTTACCAAAGCTAACAATTCCTGAAGCCAATGCCATCACAGCAGGTTCTTTTGGCTTACGTGCTTCGAATAAATCAGCGACACGCGGAAGACCACCAGTGATATCACGCGTCTTAGATGACTCTTGCGGAATACGTGCAATAATGTCCCCCACGCCGACATGAGCGCCTTCTTCTAAACTGACAATTGCTTCTGGCGGCAGCACATATTGCGCAGGGAAATCTGAATCTGCAAGGGTCAACTCATTGTCATTGTCATCAACAAGCTTCACCATAGGGCGCAAGTCTTTACCAGCAGCTGGACGACTCTTGGGATCAGCAACAATGGTCGAACTCAAACCAGTGACTTCATCCACATGCTTATTCACTGTGACACCATCAGAGAAATCGACTAGCTTCACACGTCCTGCAACTTCAGAAATAATTGGATGTGTATGCGGATCCCAGGTAGCAATAATTTGACCGGACTCAACTGCATCACCTTCATTGACAGTAATTGATGCACCATACGGAAGCTTGTAACGTTCACGCTCGCGCCCATGTTCATCAACCAGACCAATCTCTCCAGAGCGGGAAGCAGCCACATTGTGTCCGTCATGGTGTTTAACCAATTTAATATTATGCAAACGCACTGTTCCAGGTGCTTTAGGTGCAATACTATTAGTAGAAGCTGCACGACTTGCTGCACCACCAATGTGGAAGGTACGCATGGTTAACTGTGTGCCAGGCTCACCGATGGATTGTGCCGCCATAACACCTACCGCTTCACCTTGATTGATCAAATGTCCACGCGCTAAATCACGACCGTAACAGTTTGAACAAACTCCATAACGCGTTTCACAAGTAATCGGTGTACGCACAAGAATCTCGTCTACACCCAATTCTTCAAAGCGTGCTACCCACTTCTCGTCAAGCAAGGTGCCTTTTGGAATCACAACATTATTATCCGCGGCATCAAGCACATCTTTGGCAACAACACGGCCGAGTACACGTTCGCTTAAAGGCTCAACTACATCACCACCTTCAATAATTGGTGTCATCACGATACCTTCTTCGGTACCACAATCGAATTCAGTAATCACAAGATCTTGCGCCACATCGACCAGACGACGTGTTAAGTAACCTGAGTTTGCGGTTTTTAATGCAGTATCTGCCAAGCCCTTACGTGCACCGTGAGTTGAGATAAAGTACTGCAGTACATTTAGTCCTTCACGGAAGTTTGCAGTGATAGGCGTTTCAATAATAGAACCATCCGGTTTTGCCATCAGCCCGCGCATACCAGCGAGTTGTCTGATCTGGGCTGCTGAACCCCTTGCACCTGAATCCGCCATCATGAAAATTGAGTTAAATGATGGCTGAGTAACTTTATTACCTTCAGCATCTTCCACTTGCTGCTTACCCAGTTTATCCATCATGGCTTTAGCGACTTTTTCATTGGTATGAGACCAGATATCAACAACTTTATTGTATCGCTCACCCTTAGTAACTAGACCTGAAGCATATTGCTGTTCAATATCTTTTACTTCCTGTTCTGCTGAACCAAGAATATTGACTTTTTCGTCTGGAATTACCATGTCGTCTGCGCAGAAAGATACTCCGGAGAGTGTCGCAAACTTAAATCCGGTATACATAAGTTGGTCAGCAAAAATCACTGTTTCTTTTAAGCCAACTTCTCGATAACAGGCATTAATCAAACGTGAAATTGCACGCTTGTTTAAATCTTGGTTAATTAATTCAAACGAAAGGCCTTGTGGCAGAATATCAAGTAATAAGGCGCGGCCTATAGAAGAGTCATGTAATACAAGCTCTTCAGTAAAGCTGCCATCTTCAGCCACTGTTTTTTGCATTAAACGAATTTTTATTTTTGCATGCAGGTCAACAGCCCCTGTTTCAAATGCGCGACGCACTTCATCGACATCTGAAAACACCATACCTTCACCTTTGACATTAATTTTCTCACGTGTCATGTAGTAAAGGCCTAGCACGATGTCTTGTGAAGGTACAATAATTGGCTCGCCGTTAGCGGGCGATAAAATATTGTTAGTCGACATCATTAATGCACGACCTTCTAACTGTGCCTCAATTGACAGTGGCACATGCACCGCCATTTGGTCGCCATCAAAGTCAGCATTAAATGCAGCACAAACTAATGGGTGTAATTGGATTGCTTTACCTTCAATTAACTGCGGCTCAAAACACTGTATCCCCAATCTATGTAGTGTTGGCGCGCGGTTTAACATCACAGGATGCTCACGGATCACTTCTTCCAGGATATCCCAGACTTCAGCACCTTCACGCTCAACAATTTTCTTACACGCTTTAATGGTTGGCGCAATACCACGCAGCATGAGCTTGCTGAATACAAACGGTTTGAAAAGCTCAAGCGCCATTTTCTTTGGCAGGCCACACTGATGCAAACGTAGTGTAGGACCACATACGATCACTGAACGCCCGGAGTAATCAACACGTTTACCCAGCAAGTTCTGACGGAAACGACCTTGCTTGCCTTTAATCATGTCTGCAAGTGATTTAAGTGGACGCTTATTTGTCCCAGTAATCGCTCTACCACGACGACCGTTATCCAATAGTGCATCGACTGATTCTTGCAACATGCGTTTTTCATTACGCACAATGATGTCGGGTGCATTCAGCTCTAGTAATCGCTTTAAGCGATTATTACGGTTAATTACGCGGCGGTATAAATCGTTTAGATCTGATGTAGCAAATCTGCCGCCATCTAATGGCACTAATGGACGTAAGTCAGGTGGAAGCACTGGCAATACAGTTAAAATCATCCACTCTGGCTTATTACCAGATTCAAGCAAGTACTCGACCAGCTTTAAGCGCTTAGAAAAACGTTTCAGCTTTGCTTCTGAACGTGTGTTTTCAATTTCTTCACGCAACTCAACTTTTTGTGACTTAAGGTCAATCTGCAACATTAATTCAAATATCGCCTCCGCACCCATTAGCGCACGGAATTCATCACCATGTTGCTCAATTGCATCGAGGTATGCTTCTTCAGAGAGTAATTGCTTTGTTTCCAGTGTTGTCATACCTGGGTCAACAACAACAAATGCTTCGAAATATAGAATGCGTTCAATTTCACGTAAGGTCATATCAAGTAACAAACCAATACGTGAAGGCAATGACTTCAAGAACCAAATATGTGCAACTGGACAGGCAAGCTCTATGTGGCCCATACGCTCACGACGTACTTTTGTTTGTGTGACTTCAACACCACACTTTTCACACACAACACCGCGATGCTTTAGACGCTTATATTTCCCACATAAGCACTCGTAATCTTTAACTGGCCCAAAGATCTTGGCACAAAATAGTCCATCACGCTCCGGCTTGAAAGTTCGGTAATTAATAGTCTCTGGCTTTTTAACCTCGCCAAACGACCATGACCGAATCATGTCCGGTGAAGCAAGTCCTATTTTGATTGAATCAAAATCTTCTGACTGGCCTTGTTGCTTTAGTAAGTTCAGTAAGTCTTTCATCGTGTCTCCTAGGGAAACGTCTCTATCATTA
>JANQKJ010000036.1 GCA_028281205.1 Gammaproteobacteria bacterium | reverse complement strand
CGGGCTATCCAAACTATGTTTGGCCAGGGCACGTTTGGTTTTCTTTAAAAAGATAGGGTACTTAGGCAAGCCGGTACTTGAATCATGTTCGGTTTGACGTTTTTCTAATTGCCTAAAGTATTCACGCTCACGAGTAATAATATTGGCAGTCAGTAAAAAAATAGCACTGCACAGCAGCAGTAACATGCCAGCGATATAAACTGTGAGGTTTATCTCAGATATAAAAATAATCCCAAACACTAAAAATAATAAAGTGCTGGTCATGAAAACGATGAATGAACAAAACAGCAAAGCACCAATCGCCATGCGCGACTCATATTTGATACGCACACGTGCATTAAGATATAAAAATGCGAACGCGCTCACACCGGCAACAACAGTGAGATACAGGACGTTCATAAATGTAGAAACTTGCATAACCCTATTGTATACAAGTCCCTACAGTGATTTATGCGATTGTTCTACACTCTATATAACTAAAGGCCCTGAATGCCGCCTTTTGTCAGTTGGGCCGGGTCCAATAGCTTGACAAGTTCATCTTCTGAAAGATCTGTTAGCTGCATTGCCGACTCGATCACAGTTAGGCCTTCTGCATAGGCTTTCTTTGCCACTGCAGCCCCTTTTTCATAACCGATCACACTATTGATAGCTGTTACCAGAATTGGGTTACGGCTTAATGCATCGGTTAGCGCGTCTTCATTGACATTAAAACCTTCAATGGCTTTATCCGCCATTAAACGTGCCGAACTTGCCAATATTTTGATGCTTTGAATTAAGTTGTAGGCAATGACTGGTAACATCACGTTTAACTGAAAGTTACCCGACTGCCCTGCCACAGTAATTGTGGCATCGTTACCAATAACTTGTGCACATACCATAGCAGTAGCTTCGGGAATTACCGGGTTCACTTTGCCCGGCATAATGCTACTGCCAGGTTGTAATGCAGGTAATGCAATTTCACCCAGGCCTGCCAGTGGTCCTGAATTCATCCAACGCAAATCGTTGGCAATTTTCATCATACTCACGGCAACAGTTTTTAACTGGCCACTCATTTCAACTGCTGCATCTTGTGCACTTAAGCCTTCAAATTTATCTGGCTTGGAGCTAAAAGGAATGTCAGTCATAGAAGACAAATGCTGCACCATTTTTTCTGCAAACTCTGGATGTGCATTAATGCCAGTACCGACAGCAGTACCCCCTTGTGCAAGCTGGTGTAAAAACTTCAATGCAGCTTCAATCCGCTGTTGTCCATTTTCAATTTGTGTTGCCCATGCATTTAACTCCTGTCCTAATGTCACAGGCATGGCATCCATTAAATGTGTTCGTCCGGTTTTGACATAGCCATCCACTTGTTTTGCTTTAGTGCGCAAGCAAGATGATAAATGGCTTAATGCTGGCAACAATTCTTCATGTATGGCTAAACATGCACTCACGTGGATTGCAGTTGGAATAATATCGTTGGAACTTTGACCCATGTTTACATGGTCATTGGGATGCACCTTCTCCGTAGCAATATGTGAGATCACTTCATTAGTGTTCATGTTACTGCTGGTGCCAGAACCGGTTTGGAAAACGTCAACCGGGAAATGCTCATCTAATTCACCGCTACTGACGCGTTTAGCTGCTTCTACAATCGCGCTGGCTATATTTTGCTCAAGCAAAGCCAGGTCTTGATTAGCTAGTGCGCAGGATGCTTTTAATAGACCCAATGCCTTAATAAATTCTCTCGGCATGGTGAGTCCACTAATCGGGAAATTATTGACGGCGCGTTGCGTCTGAGCACCATAGAGTGCATTTTCAGGCACTTGAAGTTCACCCATACTGTCTTTTTCAATTCTGTATTTGTCACTGCTCATTAGATATTCCTACGTTATGTATTCCAGTATTGTATTTTATTTAAGCAAAGCTAAATTCTGAGGGGCTGTAGTATAATGGCTTCGCACGTCAAGTTAGAAGCACAATTCAAGTAAATTGGGGAATCCATGGAATTAAATACACTTAGCGCCGTTTCGCCTATTGATGGTCGGTACCACAAAGCGACATTAAAACTTAGAGAAATATTCAGCGAATATGGGCTAATTCGTTGCCGCGCTATTGTTGAAGTCACATGGTTGATCCGCCTTGCCGATTGCAACGATCTGGATGATATCCCTTCACTCTCTGATGCTGGCCGCAGCAAGTTAACCGGCCTGATTGATAACTTTGACATGAGTGCAGCTATGCGTGTCAAAGAAATTGAATCGACTACTAACCACGATGTTAAAGCCGTTGAGTATTGGTTAAAAGAATGTGTCAGTGATGATGCAGAACTTAAAGCATTGGCTGAGTTTTTTCACTTTGCCTGCACTTCAGAAGATATTAATAATCTGGCTTATGCCTTGATGTTAAAAGAAGGTAGAGATTTACTGCTGAATATTGAAATTCACATTGCTGATCAACTAAGACAATTTGCACAACAATTCGCAGCCGTACCCATGTTGTGCAGAACACACGGTCAGCCAGCAACACCATCGACTATGGGTAAAGAATTTGCCAATGTGTGCCATCGCCTTGAGCGACAAATCACGCAACTTAATGAAATTGAAATATTGGGCAAACTAAACGGCGCGACTGGAAATTTTAATGCGCATTTATCTGCTTACCCTAATGCCAATTGGGAACAACTATCGCAACAAACTATTGAGTCATTAGGCTTGCATTACAATCCTTACACCACACAAATTGAACCTCACGATTATATCGCAGAGCTATGTCATAGCTTGCAGCGCATTAATACTATCAGCATCGATTTTTGTCGCGATATCTGGTCGTATATTTCTATTGGCTACTTCAAGCAGAAAGTTATTGCTTCAGAAGTTGGTTCATCAACCATGCCACACAAAGTCAACCCGATTGATTTTGAAAATGCTGAAGGTAACTTTGGTATGGCTAACGCAATGCTTGCTCATTTCGCAGAAAAGTTACCTATTTCCCGCTGGCAACGTGATTTATCCGATTCCACGGTATTACGAAATCTCGGCAGCGCGTTTGGTTATTGTTTGATTGCCTGTGCAGCATTAATACGTGGATTACATAAAATCCAGATTGATGAAGTACAACTGGCGAAAGACCTTGATGATAACTGGGAAGTATTGGCGGAACCGATTCAGACTGTTATGCGTCGCTACAATATTGAAAAGCCATACGAGAAATTAAAAGAACTTACCCGCGGCAAGAAAATTAATCAGCAAATTATTAATGAATTTATTGCCGGTTTAGATATACCTGATGATGCCAAGCAGTCTTTACAAGCGCTCACACCAAGCACTTATATAGGCAATGCAATTGAGAAAGCTAACAAGATTTAGTTTAGCTGATCTTCAGTAATAGCAAGTACATCAGCCTCGCGTTTATACATAGAGTCGTAAGTCACATTAGGTATTTTGTATACCCAACCTGATGTGACTTGATTGATTTGGTCTACGTAGCTTTGTGCTGCATCTTTATTTTCATCAGTAATATCAGCGCTTAGACTGACTATAACCGCAGCATAATGAGCATCTTCAACATCATATGCTTGAAGATCAATGTCAGCTCCAGATTTTAACCGGTAGCTAATATTCATTGCTGGGGATTCCTGCTTAAACTCTTCACGACTTACAACGTCGAGCAATTGAAATGATGATAAAGCGTTAGCAACTTGATGCAATTCCGCATCTACTACTTGCGCATTTGCATCCGTCAGATTAGTTACTTTAAATGTATTATTTTCATCGTTTGCATTTGCAATCTCGAGCACCGCACCATCTTGCAAAGTAATAGTAATAGACGCCACTTCATCTGGCTCGACACTTAATATATCCTTTTTTAACCAGTAATCAGGCTGGTGTTTCAGGTCAATCTTACGGTCAACCAGCCAGCTTGTTTGGCTATCTGCAGGACGTACGTAACGTGATTTATTAATTTGCGGCCCAGGATTACCGACAATTAATTCGGCAATCTGGTTATTATATTTAACTACTGCTTTAACGCTTTGTGCTTCACTGGCTGTCACATCTTCAACACCCAGCTTGGAATACAAATCAGCATTAGAAGTTTTTTCTTCGACTATCTTTGCCTCTGCTAAGCTAAGTAATGCAGCACGCACTTTAGATATATCCGCTGGATAGGCATTTCTTTGTTTAACTGTCCAACCAGTATCCGCACGCACTACTGTCGATAATACTTGGCTATCTGCCCCCACAACTTCCAGCTCATCAATATTATTTAGCGCAGCATGTAAGTCAGGCAATATCGCTGCACCAATATTATCGGATGCATTAATACTCTCTTGACTACCAGAATAAAAATAGGCGCCAGCGCCAACCAGCAAAAACAAAACAAGTATAGCTAAGGATTTAATGTTCATAATTTATACGTGGTGTTGAGCACGCT
>JANQKJ010000033.1 GCA_028281205.1 Gammaproteobacteria bacterium | reverse complement strand
ATGTGTTTTCAGTCACACTTACCGCAGTTTTTATACGTTTAATTAATGCCTCAAATCTTTTTTTGTCTTGCTCGGAATTTGGTTCAACCGAACATAATGTGTCCAGTGTGCTTGACATTGAATAACTTTCACTGCGTACATCAATTAACAGGTTATTGATAGCGGATAGTTGGCTAACTAGATTTTGTTCAGGAATAGTTTTTTCCTCTTTCTTTGCGACCTGCAGTAGCTCAATCAGTGTCAGTATTTTATTTTTAAAAACACGCAGGGTGTTTGATGTACAACTGGTTTTAGCTCTGTCCATCGCACCAACGATTTCTTCACCATAGTTTTCTACATCAGCAATACGCTTTTTCAGGTGAGCAGAGTTAATGCTCATCAATAAATCTTCGACAGCGGCGCGTGATGCAGGTGGTGCTTGCTCGGCAATGTCAGATGGGATATTGGTTGGAATGATCTCCAAAGGCAATTCCGCAATTTTTGCTGGTGAAAGTTTTTTGATTAAGCCAACAAACTGCTGCAGTGTGAGTGGCTGCTTTTCACCAATCATAGTTGATGCGTTTGCTACCGCCATTAAAACTTCCTTGTTAACAATAACATGCAGATGTGGCGATAGATCAATCGCCAGGGGTTATTTTTTGTTATAGCTTTGGGCAAAGTCCAGCATGCGCATAGTTGAACGATACGCAGCTTTACGAATGTCTTCGTCAACAAATATTTCATTTTCACCTGTTTCTAGAACATGTAATAGGTTATGCAAACCATTCATTGCCATCCATGGACAATGCGCGCAGCTTTTACAAGTGGCACCTTCGCCAGCAGTTGGTGCTTCAATAAATATCTTTTCTGGCGCCATCTGCTTCATTTTATAAAAGATGCGGTTATCTGTAGCTACAATAAACGATTTATGTTCAAGAGTCCGAGCCGCATTGATCAGAGCGCTGGTTGAGCCGACGACATCGGCCATTTCAATGACGTCCTGCGGTGATTCTGGGTGTACCAGTACCCCTGCGTCAGGGTATTGCTCTATTAGGTCGCCTAGTGCGCGCGCCTTGAATTCCTCGTGAACAATGCAGGCACCATCCCAAAGTAGCATATCGGCACCCGTGACGCGCTCAAGATAGCGACCCAGGTGTTTATCAGGTGCCCAAAGGATTTTTTCACCTTGGTCCATTAAATGTGAAATTAATGGTACTGCAATACTGGATGTAACAACCCAATCGGCACGTGCTTTTACGGCTGCACTAGTGTTGGCATATACAACTGATGTGCGATCAGAATGCTGGTTACAAAACTCATTAAATTCATCTGCGGGACAGCTTAAGTCCAGTGAACAGGTTGCCTCTAATGTTGGCATTAATACCCGTTTTTCCGGAGTGAGAATTTTTGCTGTTTCACCCATGAATTTAACACCGGCGACAATTAATGTAGAAGCCGGATGCTCGTTGCCAAAGCGTGCCATTTCCAGGGAATCAGCAACCGTACCGCCGGTATCTTCAGCAATTTCTTGTAAGTCTTCATGAGTGTAATAGTGGGCAACCAATACAGCGTTTTGTTTGATTAGTAATTGTTTTATGCGCCCAATAAGTTCGGCCCGTTCCATACTATCGAAGCTTGGAATTTGAGCTTGTATTTCAGCAGTGATTGGATAATTTTCTAATGGCATACTTTAGTTAGCAAAAGCTTTGATTTTATTGGCAAATATAATACACACTTTGCTTGTGATCGAAGAGTAATATACTTACATGCACTATATTGGGGCGTGCCAGGGTAAACAAATCTCCCAAGCGGGATACAATAAGTATTTCCTAAACAAGAATCGAGCGCATTCAACTGCAACACATTGATTTAAGTCGACTGAATTCTTATTACATAGCCTTTCATTTATAATAAAACACAGTAAAACTTAGTTAACTTCAAGGATAGAGAGACAATGAAACAATTAGTCTTTGCACTATTAATAACTGCTTTTTGTATGTCAGTAACTGCGTATGCTGAACATGATGAAGAATTTTTTGACAAAGTACGCGCTAGTGGAGTAGTAAATAATAATGAATCTATATTACTTTCAAGCAATGTTTATTTTTACCCGAATAAAAAAGGTCATGGGCTTTTTTCCGGTGGTAAGGCTCGAGAAAAGGGCCACATAGTTTTTACTGAAAATGGTTTTGCAGTGATTTCATGGAGTCGAAAACAAAAAGCTTATGAAATATTACACAGTGAAAGCTATTCTGAATTAGCATCAACTGATGTTTCGGGTAATTCGCCTATGGTCAGGCTGGTCACACAAACTAAATCATCCGGAAAATTCAATAGTTATGAGTTAATGGATGGTCGAAATGCTCTAACGCCTAATGTTAATAAAACTAAAGAAGCGCGTAAAATTGTCAGTGCCGGAATTGAAGGCCTGGATGTTAAACAGGTAGCTACGGTTAAGGACTTGTCAGTAGCAGAAGTTACTGTACAGAAACAACGCATGCAGGAACTTGAAGAAAGAATTCAGCGTTTAGAGGATGCAAATTCAGAAGTTCAAACAAAAGAAAATGAATGTGACTGTAAATGTGAATAATAAAATTCACATTTGAATATTATATGTGACAGTTGGAATTGTTTAAGTTGTTAATATCAGCTACGAACTTTTAATAAAATTGAATCCATATTTTTAGTACGCAAACGTTTTTGAGTGGTTTGTAGCTGGTCAATATCTTTGCTTGGACCGATGCGAACACGGTGCCAATTAATGGTGTTTACTTTGACAACTTCAATATTCGTTTCTACACCCATTAAAGCAAGCTGAGCTTTTAAACTATCCGCCTCTTCACTACTCTTGAAGGAGCCGACTTGTAGCACATACTCTCCCCCAGGTAGCTCACGATGTGGAGTGTTGTTACCTGGATCACTTTCTTTATCTACTACTACCTCAAGTTCTGGAAGCAATGTATAGAAATCAAAAGTACGTTTAGTAACAGGCGCAACTGTTGATTCTTGTTTGCTTGTAGCGACTTCTGCCTGTTGTTTAGATTTCTCATTAATACTGGGTAGAAAGGTTGCACTTAAGCCAATAATTAAGCCTGTCACTAACCACACCCAACCGGGTAGAGGTGTAGTTTTGGTTGGTTTTCTTTTTTTTGTGGTTTTACGGGTTGGACGAGTAGCCATAAGTACATACCTACATCTTTTCAGGGGCCTTCACCCCTAACAGAGTTAATCCATTTGCTAGAACTTGACGCGTTGATTCGATTAGCAGTAGGCGCGCATTGCGCAACGGGCTTGAGTCAACCAAGAACTGTGTTTCATTATAATAGCCATGGAATTTCTGTGCGAGCTCGCGCAAGTAGTTAACCAATAAGTGCGGTGCCTGTTTATTACATGCTGATGAAATTTGTTCAGGATAATCTGCTAGCTTCTTCATTAACTCAAGTTCATTTTCAGTCTTGAGTAATTTGCCAAGCGTATCCAAGTCTTCAGTATTTAATTCCTGGTTAGCTTGTCTTTGCACGCTGCATATTCTTGCATGAGCATACTGCACATAATACATGGGGTTTTCGTTGCTACTTGAAGTGGCCAATTCTAAATCAAAATCTAAATGTTGCTCACTTTTACGCATCACATAGAAAAATCTTGCTGCATCTGAGCCGACTTCTTTTCTTAATGCGCGCAATGTGACAAATTCTCCTGAGCGAGTAGACATCTGTTGCTTTACTTTGCCTCGGTAAAGATTTGCAAATTGGACTAGGAGTATATCCAGCTTACTATCATTCAGTGACAGGGCTTTTAATGCTGCACGTACGCGCGCAATATAACCATGATGATCGGCACCCCAGATGTTAATTATTTTGTCGTAACCATACGAAAATTTATCAGCATGATAAGCAATATCAGATGCGAAATAAGTGGGTTGGCCGTTATCCCTCACCACAACTCGATCTTTTTCATCACCAAGTTTTGATGAAGCAAACCAAAGTGCACCATTCTTTTCGTAAACATGGTTGCTGTCTTTTAACTGCTCAATAACAGTTTGAATTTTGTCACTCTTAAATAGACTTTTTTCAGAGTACCAATTTTCATAATCGACACCAAACAAATGTAAATCATCTTTAATGTCCGCAAGAATGGTCTGTACAGATAACTCAAAAAATATATCGTAGCCATCTTTGGCGAGTATTTTCTTGGCGGTAGTAATTAAAGCATCAATATATTGCTCTTTATCGCCACCTTCGGGTTCATCTTTGGGTAATTCTGATTTAAAAGTAGCAGGGTCGGTGAAATAAGTTTCGCTATGAGTGCGATGTGCAGTGGCTGCGATATCCCAAATATAATCTCCTTTATATCCATTACTTGGAAATATTAATTCTGCTCCACATAGCTCTAAGTAGCGCAACCACACCGAAGTAGCCAGTATGTCCATTTGGCGGCCAGCATCATTTACATAATATTCACGATGAACCTTATATCCATTAGCACGATATAAATTTGCTAAAGTTGCACCATAGGCGGCACCACGCCCATGGCCTACATGTAGAGGTCCGGTTGGGTTGGCAGACACATACTCAATATGGATTGACTGATTCTTGCCTTGTTGGTTTCTCCCAAAGCTGTCTTTGGCAGACAGGATTTGTGGCACAATCTGTGCCTGATTAGTTTGCGCGACAAAAAAATTAATGAATCCTGGGCCGGCAATTTCTATTTTTTCAAATAAAGCATTTGACTCAAGTTGGCTAGATAAAAGTTGAGCAAATTCACGCGGGTTCAGTCCAAGCTGCTTGGCAAATACAAGTGCTATGTTTGATGCAAAATCTCCATGGTTTGCATCTTTACTGCGCGTGACTTGTATACTGCCGTCGAATAAGGCAGAAATCTTACCCTCAGAAGATAGCCGGCTGATGGCGTCAGAGATGGACTCAGCGATTTGTTCCTTCAATGTTGTATCCCAACAATTATAAAGCGCTGCATTGTACCTTAGCTTGATACAATTTCTGGCACTTTATTTAAAAACTTGGTGTAAATAAATCAAACAAAATTGTCGATAGGGTCAACGTCAACGCTCCATTTAACAGATCTGGCTTCTTTAAGCGTATCTATATGCTGCAGGCAGTAATCAATATGCTGAGTACAGGCACCACGTTGATCAATGACTAACAATATAAAAGCTCTAAATTGACCAGCTTTCTTTTCCATGGCTGCATTTATTGGCCCTTGAATGATGATATTCTGCGGAAGTAATTTTACACATACAGACTTCACTTTTTCTAAAAAGACAAACACGTCATGATTCTTCTGGCTACGCGCGCGGATCGCTATATGATGTGTGTAAGGAGGAAGCTTCCACTCGGAGCGTGCTGCCAGAGCTTGTTCTGCAAATGAGGCATAGCCTTTTTGGATGAGAGTTTGTAGTAAAGGGTGGTCAGGTGTGTGTGTTTGTATGAATACTTCACCATGCACATCACGGCGACCTGAGCGTCCGGCCACCTGAATCAGCAATTGTGCGCTGCGTTCTAAGGCGCGAAAGTCAGTGCTGTGAATGCCATAATCAATATCCAGAATGCCGACCAATGATACATTTGGAAAATCATGCCCTTTAGATAAAATTTGTGTACCAATAATGATTTGATGTTTTTGTTTTTGAATTTCAAGCAGTATTTTTTCAAGCATACCTTTACGTCGAGTAATGTCGCGATCAAGGCGCACTGTTGAGTAATTTTCAAACTCATCTAGCAATGCTTCCTCTATCCGCTGCGTACCGTGGCCAAGCATGATCAGATTACGGGAGTGACACTGCGGGCAATGCATAGGCCTCTCTCGTGTACTATCACAATGATGGCAAATCAATTTATTGTTTGCACGGTGATAAGTCATATTGGCATCACAACTTTCACAATCTGCTACCCAGCCACAATCATGACAAAGTAGCGCAGGTGAATAGCCGCGACGGTTAAGAAAAAGAATAACCTGCTGCCCGGCTGCAAGATGATTTTTCATTGCCTGGCGCAGCGGGGCTGACAATATAGTGCTTGCGTGCTCAATTCGCATATCAGCTAAATGAATGCTGGGCATAGCATTTGATAGTGCACGATTATGCAAATGCAAATGTGCAAATTTTTTAACAGATGCATTGTGTAATGATTCGAATGAAGGAGTAGCACTGCCTAGGATAATAGGAATATTTAGCTGTTTTGCACGATAAATAGCAACATCACGAGCGTGATATAAAAACCCTTCTTGTTGTTTAAGAGAGGCATCATGTTCTTCATCAACAATAATTAATGCAAGCTGTATAGCCGGTGTAAACACTGCAAGGCGCGTACCCAGAATTATTCGAATTTCACCTTGAGCTATTTTTAGCCAGGTTTGTTTGCGTTGTTTTTCAGTTATGTTGGAATGTAATAAGCCGATGTTAACTCCAAAACGCTTAGTCAGACGCGTTTGCAGTTGAGGAGTTAAACCTATTTCTGGAACTAGTATTAACACTTGCGCTTCCGAACTGTGTGTCAGGATATGCGATATAACTTTAAAGTAGACCTCGGTCTTGCCGCTGCCGGTAACGCCCTCCAGAAGCTGTACTTTAAATCTGTTTAGAGATTCAATGATGTGTTCACTGGCCAAACGTTGTTCATTAGTTAATTTAACTTCGCATGTAATAGCTTCTTCTTTGTTACGATGATTAATTGCTTTGGGCACTTTTCGCATCAGTCCGTGAGCTTCTAAAGTGCGTATTGCTGCCTGACTGTTAGGGAATTGAGTATTTAGTGTAGATGTAGTGACGGGTACGGTTTGTTCTTTGAGCCATGCAAGAATTTTGGCTTGTTTGGGTGCACGTTTTAAACTGTTGTCTGCTGGTGCGTCAGTGAGTTCCCAAACGTTTTCAATATCCGTTGTCGTATCTTGTGATTTGCGTAGTGCGGGAGGCAGTGCGCTAAACAAGGCAGCTCCCAATGGGTAATGGTAATAACGTGCGGCCCAACTAATAAGGGCAAAAGTCTCTTGATTAAAAATACTGCAGTCATCAAGCAATGTGTGAATATTTTTAATGCGATTTGACGCTATATCACTCTGCTCAATAAATCTCACGATAATGCCAACCACCTTACGTCGCCCAAATGGAATCAGAACGCGGCAACCTACTTCGACTTTATTGATACCATCTGGGATTCGATAGTCGAATAATTTTCTCAGAGGTGAGTCAATAGCGACTTGGGCAAACTTCTTTTTGCTCATTATCCTAGGGGATTAACCTCAAGGAGATTGTTATTAAAAATGCTATTACCATTCATCAAGCTTTCCACAGAAGCTGTGGATAAATATGTGGAAAAGAACTCGAATAAGTTGTCCAAAGTGGCAATTTGAGCCGCAAATTTTCAGATTGGTTAAATAGCATACTGATATTCTTGTATAAAAATCATACACTTAGGACAGGTTTCAAAAATCACACAGAATTCACTTTGATTTCACATAAGTTTAACGTTGATTGTGAATAAACCTCTTTAAGTGATGACGGTAGAGGTACTGATAATGACCTTGTCAACCAACTCAGCTGAACATTCGTTATAGGATTAAGTCGATTAAGTGTGAGTTAATCCCTTATGTATTATCAACAGTGTAATGAGGAAATCGTTCTGAAGGTTACACAAGATCAACGCCAGGAACTAGCTAATTTCTACACCCAGGTTGAGCAGCGTGCTTATCGTATGGCTATGATTGAAACTCGTAATTCAGGCGATGCGCTTGATTTAGTCCAAGATGCGATGGAATCGCTTATGAAACGATATGCTCACAATCCTAGTGAAGAATGGCGACCACTATTTTATAAGATTTTACAGAATAGGATTAAAGACTGGCATCGTTGGTCTGGTCTACGTAGCAAGTTACATTTGAGTAAATCGGTAGAAGAGGATGCGATAGAAGAACAATATCAGCTTGCATCAAATGAATTAACACCTATTGAACAAACTGCTCAGGACCTTACTATGGAAAAGCTACAAACAGTACTCAAGCAGTTATCATTTCGTCAACGGCAGACTGTGTTGTTAAGAGTTTGGGAGGGGTTTAATGTTAGAGAAACAGCGCATATTATGAAATGCTCTCAAGGGAGTGTAAAAACGCATTTATCGCGTGCGCTAAATGCGCTAAAAATTTTATTAGAAGAAGATTCATGAATAACGGCCAACAAGAAGATACAAAGCGACAAATTAAATCAGTACTTGACCGTTCTGTCGATGAACTAAGTGTAGAAACACGTTACCAACTTCAAATAAGACGTGCACAGGTTCTGAATAATCAAAGCAAGTCCAAGTGGTGGTCAAAATGGTCAGTATTTGGTGGGATCACTGTATTTGCGTCAATTAGCGCATTAGCGGCATTTTTGTTATTTAGCCAGCCACAATTTCAGCCGCAAGAAACTAATATGATGTCTGAACTGGATGCGGTATTTTTTGAAGCAGATACAAATATTGAATTGTATGAGCAATATGATTTCTATGTTTGGTTGTCGCAACAAGAATCCAATGGTTAATATAATTTAATGACACAACGCCGGATAATTTATTTTATCGTTTTATTCAGCCTGTCATTGTTTTTACCTGCCAATGTGTATGCACAAGAGTCTATCCAATGGCAGCAGTTAAGCCCTAAACAGCAACAAATACTTGCACCAATAAAAAATGATTGGGCCTCATTACCTTTAAAACGTCGTCAACGCCTCAACCATCTTACGCGTGAATGGGATTCACTTCCTGCAAGTAAAAAAAGTAAAATTAAAAATCGACTGCAGCGCTGGAGTCGCATGACACCAGAAGAAAAGCGTGCAGTACAACAACGCAGAGAAAAATTTCAATCCTTATCTCCTGAAGAACGCGAGAAAATTAAACGCAAATACCAATGGTATAAAGACTTGCCTCCTGATGAGCAAAAAGCATTGCGCCACAAATGGGAAAAGCAAAATCATTAACTAAAATACAGTCTTTAACAAAATATTCATATTACTAATACTGCTTTAGTGCTTGCCAGATGTGTCGACTATCATTAGAGTAGCACTCGTCTTACAAGTCTGGAGTAGGGAACTTGCATGCATTGGGGCAACAAGTATTACGGACAGATGTATCGGGCATGCCTCTGGAATGGATTGATTACCAAGCTGCCACCAAATTGTATTACTCTGAA
>JANQKJ010000003.1 GCA_028281205.1 Gammaproteobacteria bacterium | reverse complement strand
ATGGTTATATTGGCAATGGTACTTATAGGCCTAATAATAGGGTCATAAATGTAACAAAACGTTCAAGTTGACATCATGCTCTGTGCTTCAATTTATGTTTCCATTATCATTACAATATAGATTGTCGCACTCCATACAATGTAACTTAACATGGGCGTTAGGGCTCCACAGTTTTGTGATAAAAGAAAGATCAAAGTATTTTTAATAGTAATTTTAGTTTTTGGTCTAGCATGTTTATTATTCTCGGGGCGTGTTTATTCTGGAAATATGGAAGGGAGGTTAGTAAAGTGAACGAAGATCTGAAAGACGTGAGCGCAACGAACTGGAAACATCTCTATTTTTATGGAATAACTAAAAAACCTGTTAGAGAAATTAGCTTAAATCAACAAATGGTACAAAGCTTAATTGGAATGGTTGGTATTCAGGCCTCTGTTAATACTGGTGCAGCAATTGATCCAAAATATATGTTCAATGAAAAGGGCGTTACGCCATGGCTTGCGATGTATACGGTTTTGTATGCGAAGAAGCCTGAGCTATTAACAGACGTGGCATCTGGAAATGGTCTTGCTTTTGTACCTAACGAATTTCTTGAAAAAATCTTTGTTAGTCACAATAACTGGCCGCAAGAGTTGTTTGGTAAGTACGACATTAAATTTGAAGGCTTTAATGTATTTATACTACCTTTTATGGTTCACAAGAATACGAAGTTCGACCTTAACTTACAACAATCAATGAAAGCTCCTGACGGAAGTTTGGAAATCTTTGGTGTCAGTGAGTTTAATGAATCCAATCCAGAGGGTCTACTGTCAGAAATTGAAGCTACTATCAAATTTATTAAGGAAAATGGTCCCGATGTATTTGGCCATTAAAGTCCAAGGTTTGTGTATATGCTCAAACAAGCATAATGTTCTGAGAAATAGATAGTTATGAAAGTCACTTATTATGTTGCAATGAGTTTAGATGAGTTTATTGCTAAGGAAGGTGGAGATGTTTCTTGGCTCGATGAACTGGATATTGAAATGGCAGATACAGGTTATGATGAATTCTTTTCTGGTGTTAATGGCCTTGTTATGGGACGCCATACGTATGACTTTGTTTATAACTACGGGTCATGGCCTTATGGCGATAAACCCACTTGGGTATTTACAAGCAGAAACCTGAAAGCTCTAGAAGGAGCGAATCTTAAAAAAGTAACATCTGTAGAAGATATGCTCAAGGAAGCGGAATTAGAGGGGCTGAAGCATATTTGGCTTGTTGGCGGTGGTGAGTTGGCGTCCTGTTTTTTGGGAAAGGGGTTACTGACTCACTTAAGTATTTCTGAAATGCCTATTAAGCTGGGTACGGGCATCCCGCTTTTTGCTCGCCATAAGCTAGAACGTATACCGGTGGCCAAGAAGGGTGAGTTTAAGAAGAAAGGATTTAAACAATTAGAGATCGTGTTGTGAAAAAACATAGCAAGGCTAGGCAGACGGATGCGTATACAACGCATCGCTGCTCGCAACGGTTTCTTTTACTAACCACGTTAGAGTATCAAAAATTGATGGAAAGGATTTCGAAAAAAAGTTTAGTATGTGGAAAAGTGATATTAACAAGCTTCATCTTAAAGAAGGAGAGCATGAGTTCTATCTCCGCTACAATAATGTAAGTTACTATGGTGGAACTTATACAAATAAAGCTCTCCCAGTAAAGTTCATACTTGAGGGTGGCAAGAACTATGAAATTCAACCTCAAGAGAGTAATGGTCGCGTTAAGTACAATTTGGTAGAGCTAGACTAATTGTTAAAATTAGATAAAAATGGCGGTAAGCTTGTGCTGCGGCTATAACGATGTGGTGTTACGGAAATCTAAAAGCGTCGTCCAAAAAGCCAACCACCACTTTTATATTCCGCAGGCCTTAGCGTTACATGTAAATACTCATCGATAACCTACCAAACTGAAGGTAAAAAGCAGCTATGTGTGGAAGAGCAACAGTAAAAATAGCCCTATTACTTCTACTTAACTTAAGCCCACTATTGGCACAAGCCGAGACAGTATGGGTCGATGTTAGAAGTTCAGCCGAGCACAAGTTCGACCATATAAAGGGTGACCTTCGTATTTCTCACTCAAAAATAGTCGCTGAAGTTAGCCAGCTGTTTCCAAACAAAGAAACGGAAATTCGCTTATATTGTCGTAGTGGTAATCGCGCAGGGAAAGCCATGGCAGCTTTAAACAAAGCCGGATACAAAAATGTCTCTAATGCAGGCGGTATCGAAGATGCTCGAAAAGAACGTGGTTTTGTTAAATCACCAGAGTAGAAAAACGTGTAGCAATCCGCTCTGCCATCGGCCAGCGGAGCTGGCCTGAACCTCCGCAAGCCACGCTTGTTCCGGCCGGTAAGTGGGGTGTTATGTGTAGAATACTACCAAAAACTAAGTTAAGTATGATAAAGGGGCTATCCACATAATAGGACTGTTATTTTTACAACCATATAACTATAGGAGGTGTTATATATGAACTATTCAATTTTTTTAAAAGAAGCAATAGAAGTGGTGACAATCGATTGTGGGATAAAATATAGATAACCCCGCATGTTGTCGCCAACATGAAGAATTGATATTTGGTGGTATTTTATGTTTAAGACATTAGGAGAAGTTAACTTCAGGCCTGAGGTTTTTGGAGAGTACACGGCTGAATCATTGTGGGCTGATGCTCATCGGGCAAAACAAATGCTTGCTTTTCACTTAAATGAGTATATCGATGTCTCGTCCAGAAACCACAAGTTTATAAGTGAGTCTGTTAATTGGATAGAGGAACAATTTTCTATCTCGAAGGGCTCTAATATATGCGATTTCGGTTGTGGGCCAGGGCTGTATGCAACTAAATTAGCGAGTTTAGGAGCCGATGTAACAGGAATTGATTTTTCTCTGAGTTCAATTGAATATGCTAAGAAAAAAGCATCTGAATTAGGTTTAGATATTGAATATATTAATGCTAACTATTTAGATGTCAGTTTGCCAAAGCATTACGATCTTATAACAATGATCATGTGTGATTTCTGTGCTCTTAGCCCCGAGCAACGAAAATCACTATTGAAAAAGTTTAGAGAACTGCTTTCTCCAAACGGAAAGCTCCTTCTTGACGTATACTCAACAAACTTCTTCACCGAAAAAGAAGAGTCCGCGACATATGAAAAGAATCAACTGAATCACTTTTGGTGCGATGAAGATTATTACTGTTTTGTTAATACTTTTAAATATGATAATGAAAAGGTAATTCTGGATAAGTATTCAATTTTTACAGAATCCGGTAAGCAAGAGGTTGTTTACAATTGGCTAAAGTGTTTCGATTTAGAAACTCTGAAACAGGAGTTTGCTGACTCAGGCTTAAAAGTGAGCGCCACTTATTCAGATGTCTCTGGAAATGAATACAACTCAGAATTGACAGAGTTTGCCGTTGTTGTAGAAAAAAACTAACAAAGCCAGTCAAGCAGGACGCAGCAAGGCTGCGCCTCTGCTGGTGACGAATGCGGTCTTAGATATGAGTTCGATAAAGATAAGAGAATTTGTGCCCGAAGATAAGATTGAAGATAAAGCGGCGTTGCTTCCAGTGTTTCTTAAAATATGGAATGCGCCGGAAAATCTGAAGTATTTGTCTCAAACACTGATCCCTTTTGCACCTGAACTGGTTCAGGTATGGCTAGAAAATCACAAAAAGCAGGGCGGTAGATACTTCTGCGCGCTTGATGAAAAGAATAGTATTCTTGGCGTTATGGTTGTGAAGGAAAATTTAGTCGAAGGGTTTGAGATCTACGGCCTTGGCGTACTCCCTGAACATAAAGGCAATGGCGTTGGTAGAATACTGGTAGAGCATGCTGCTGTTATTGCAGCAGATCGCGGCTTTAAAGATATCAATGCATTGGTATTCGCAGATAATACTGCCATGCTCTGCTTATTGCTCACTTCAGGCTAAATTCCTGTGGCGATGGAATACCACAAAAGATCAGATGGCATTGATGCTGTTCTTTTAAATAGAGTGCTTTTGTGTGCTTGAAGTGTTGGCACAACGACGAGGTCAGGACAGCCAAAACGCTGACGCGTTTTGCTTCCCTATGTTTCGCTCCGGCTGACAGCTTAGCACGGCGTTATAAGTTCAAAGAGCTAAGTTTTTGATTCAATTTATTTAAACAGCAGCTCACCCTTTTCAGCATAACTGGCAAAATGCGGGTTCCACTAAGGGGTAAAAGCTTTGCGTAAAAATGCAGCTCTTATGCTTTAATATTCAACACGCTATCACTAAAGTTATAGGCAGCTAAATTGATCACTGACAACTTCATTTGTAGCTAGAGCTTTCCTTAAGCAAGTGTTATTCTCAGATTTCCATGCATGATACTCAGGTGGATGTGAGTAGTTTTATAACAAAACAAGCCAGGGAAGAACCATTCGCTAACGCTCATTATTTTCTCCCGCTTGGGCCATTATAGATATAGCTAAAACAATAATAACAAGGAGTAAATTTTTATGAAGAGAAAACAAATACAATTATACTTTGCTCTAATTTTCTTTGTATGGATACTATCAGGATGTGGTATAGGCGGACCTTCTGGAGGCGTTTCTGGAGGTGACTATAGTGGTGGAGGTGGAACAGCGCAGATTGAGCCAGGAACGTTAACAGCAGGCGATATAGATGACAACCTCAACATTGATAGTTTCAGTGAGTATGTTAGTTCTACTGAAGGTGAAGGTCAGGTTATTTTACCCAACATTTATGTCGAAGATAGAGTAACAATTCATGCTGAGAACTCCGTCGGTGAATCGCTTAGCCAATTCCAAATTAGCATCACCCCAAAAGATTTATCGTCACCCAGTATTAGCTCTTTTGCAAACTCTTCTGGAAATTACTTTTTTTTCCCTACGATGGAAGGCTTTTCAGAATTTAACGAAATTACCGTCACCATTACCCCAGCCGATGGAAGTAGCCTCCCTGTAAGTTCTGACATAGATCTAGCTTCTTTAGCAGATAATAAAGTTATTAGTACAATTCTTCCGAGTGCAACCACAGCACTTCCTACTGCTATGGATTTAATGCTTGTTATTGATGCTACTGGAAGTATGGGTGATGAGCTAAGGTATTTACAAACAGAATTACAATCTATCCTTAACTATATTGCATTGAATTACCCTAGTATCGATATGCGATTTAGTTTAATTCTTTACAGAGATGATGGTGATAACTATGTTGTAAGAAATTTTTCTTTTACTGATGATGTACAGCTTATGCTTGAGAACCTTTCCAGCCAAAATGCTAACGGAGGAGGCGACTATCCCGAAGCTATGGATAAGGCTCTTAGCTCAGCAATGCAAGAACAGTGGAGG
>JANQKJ010000356.1 GCA_028281205.1 Gammaproteobacteria bacterium | reverse complement strand
ATGCTGACCACCGTATCTGCAGCAATAACAATATCTCCTAACTGGGACGCATGCTTCACCACATTTGCTTTGCTTGTGGCCATACGCTGCACATAAGCTTCCACGGACTCAGATTTATGGATAGATTCATCAATATCGCTGGGCGAGATGACAAATTCCAGGCCAATTTGCCGCAATAGCTCAGCTCGCCTGGGCGAAGCAGACGCAAGTATAGTAGTCATACTTATCCTTAAAAATACTATGTCGATTATCGCATGATTACAGCATGCTGCTGAACTGCAAGATTGTATGTTTTATATACGATGATAAGGGTGACTATTAAGAATTGACCAGGCTCTATAGAGTTGCTCGATCAAGAATACTCGCACCATCTCATGTGGCAATGTCAGTTTAGACAAAGCGAGCAGACTATTTGCCTGTTGACGATGTTGGGGATTAACTCCGTCTGCACCAGCAATTACAAACACTACATCTTGGCCATGATGCTGCCAAGCATCTATTTGTTGGGAAAATGTTTCTGAAGTATATTGCTTACCGCGTTCATCGAGTAATACAAGTAACGCTTGTTTAGATATTTTTTCTTGGATTAACTGCCACTCTTGATTACGTGCAGTCTCAAGGTGTGTATTTTTAGTGCGCTTGATAGGATTAATGCGTATTTGCTTAAATCCGAATGCTGGCGGCAGTCTTTTCAAATACGTTTCGCATGCTTGTTCTGCCCACGCATTAGGCTTCTCACTCACATACAATAATGAAAAATGCATACAGAACTATATAGGTTGTGCTTGCTCAGCAGGAATTTCTAATTGCCAAAGTTTCTCCAGATTATAAAACTCACGGGTTTCAGGCAGCATGACATGAACAACAATTTCATATAAGTCAATTAATACCCATGCACGATCTTTTTCAACACCTGCTACAGTTACACCTGCTTTTTTTACTTTTTCAACAACACTATCGGCTAGTGCTTGCACATGTCGATCTGAAGTGCCACTCGCAATCACCATCATATCAGTGATATCGAGTTTTCCGCGCATATCGAGACTAACAAGATCATTCCCTTTCAGATCTTCCAGCGCTTCAATGACTAGTCCATGTAGTTTTTCTAATTCCACTTATTCTCCTTAGGTTTGATGAATATAAATTTGATATTGTTTATGCACTTTGTTGGTAAAGGTGGTTTCTCTTAATGTAATTCCACACACCGCCCGGTAACAAATAACGTGGCTGCTGACCTGATTGCAATGTTTCACGAACTTGTGTGGACGAAATATCATACATTTTAGTATCGGTTATAAATATGTGCCCATAGTCGCTACTCTCAAGCTGTCCTCTATCCTCACATAAATACTCACTTAACCATTGCGTAACGCGTTCACTATTATTATTTTTTACACCTGGCCTACGCATAACTAACACATGGCACAACTGCATAATCTTTTCTGGCTGATGCCAATCAGGAAAGTCATACAAAGCATCCTCACCCATAATCCAAAACAACTTAACTCGGGAAGAAACTTCTTCTGCAATTTCACGCAAGGTATCGTATGTATATGAAGGTGTCGTACGTTCAAGTTCTCTTGCATCAGCAACAAATAAATCACTGCTGCCAGTAATGATTGAGATCATATTCCAGCGATGCTGAGAAGAAGCGAAAGTAGCATCTTTAAAAGGTGAGATTTTACAAGGAACTAATTTTACTGATGATAATTGAAATTTCTCAGCCAGCTCAATACATGGTTTGATATGCCCGAAATGTATTGGATCAAATGACCCACCTAAAATACCCATGCGGGCTTTT
Organism: Gammaproteobacteria bacterium; assembly: GCA_028281205.1. Classification (GTDB taxonomy): domain Bacteria; phylum Pseudomonadota; class Gammaproteobacteria; order UBA4575; family UBA4575; genus UBA1858. The sequence goes on along the minus strand of JANQKJ010000356.1, from coordinate 1,321 downwards.
GTCTTACTCACGTATATTGCCGTCTCCGTAAACCACAAATTTTTGTGTGGTTAGCCCTTCCAGTCCAACCGGTCCACGCGCGTGCAGTTTATCTGTGCTTATGCCTATTTCTGCGCCTAAGCCATACTCAAAACCATCCGCAAACCGAGGGGAAGCATTTACCATCACAGAACTTGAATCCACTTCGCGTAAAAACTTTTGTGCAGTCGAAAAGTTCTCAGTCACAATGACATCCGTATGGTGGGAGCCATATTTTTCAATATGATCAATTGCCTCACTGACATCATCAACAATCTTAATCGCCAATATAGGAGCCAAATATTCTTCAAACCAATCTTGCTCACTTGCTAGATTTATATCACTCAATATCTGTTTGACATTTCCACATCCACGCAACTCGACTTGATGCTTCTGATATTCATTGTTCAATAACGGCAACATTTCAGATGCGATATCTTTATGCACGAGTAATGTTTCCATGGCATTACAAACACCGTAACGATGGGTCTTTGCATTTACAGCGATTGCAATAGCTTTATCTTTATCTAATTGCTTATCCAGATATACATGACAGTTACCATCCAGATGCTTAATCACAGGGATTGTCGATTCAGTTGTAACCCGCTCAATCAAACCTTTTCCGCCACGCGGAATAATCACACTTACATAGCGATCCATACGTAAAAGCTCATTTACTGCTTCACGATCAGTTGTTGCTACTACTTGTACTGCTGTTTCAGGCAAACCCGCTTTAATCAATGCTTGCTGAATATATTCACCAATTGCTCGATTTGAATGTATAGCCTCTGAGCCTCCACGTAAAATCACTGCATTGCCAGACTTTAAACACAAACCAGCTGCATCTGCTGTCACGTTAGGGCGCGACTCATAGATAATACCTATTACACCTAATGGCACACGCATTTTGCCCACTTGTATGCCAGAAGGGCGCGAAGTAACTGAAGAAATTTCGCCTATAGGATCTTGCAAACTGGCAATTTGCTGCAAACCTTCAGCCATAGACTGAATTCTTGCGGAGGTTAATTCTAAACGATCAAGTAACGCTGAACCCAAGCCACGCTCTTTGCCTGCTTGTAAATCCAGTTGATTCTGTTTTATCAGTTGAGCTTGATGCTGCATCAGTAACTCTGCTAAATAATTGAGTGCATCATTTTTGTTTGCAGTTGATGCTGCCGACATTAATCGTGCCGCCTGACTGGCATGCTCACCGACATTAAGCATATATTGCTTTACTGATACATCTTGTTGTGTTGCTGCCATATTAATTACCTGATTAGCTAACCACTTACTATTAATTAAC
>JANQKJ010000344.1 GCA_028281205.1 Gammaproteobacteria bacterium | reverse complement strand
GAAGCTGAGCGCCCAAGAATTGCGGGCGTGTTTATTTCACGTCTAAATAAAAATATGCCATTACAAACCGATCCAACTGTTATTTATGGTCTGGGTGCTGAGTTTGATGGTAATCTCACTCGCAAGCATTTAGAAACTGATAATCCTTATAATACATATACACGACGTGGCTTGCCTCCATCGCCAATAGCTTTAGTAGGTAAAGCAGCTATTCAAGCAGTCCTGCACCCTGACATTACAGGCGATTTATTTTTTGTATCTAGAAATGATGGCAGCCATTATTTTTCAAAAACATATAAAGAGCATCGTGCTGCTGTACGTAAATACCAGTTAAAAAAATAATCATGCGTGGAAAATTTATTACTTTAGAGGGCATAGAAGGTTCGGGTAAAACCACGCAACTTGAATTTGTCACTGAATACATAAAAAAAGCTGGTAAAGAACTTGTATGCACACGCGAGCCGGGAGGAACCTTAGTCGGTGAAAAAATCCGTGATATATTGTTAGACCATCAACTGCCAAGTATGCATAGTGATACTGAATTAATGCTGATGTTTGCTGCGCGAGTTGAGCATATAAGGCAAGTGATAGAGCCTGCATTGAGTGAAGGTAAGTGGGTGGTATGCGATCGTTTTTATGATGCGACTTATGCTTATCAAGGTTATGGCCGTGATATTTCTTTGCAGCGAATTGATGAGCTTAAAGAATTTTCTATTGGCTCATTGATCCCTGATAGAACCTTCCTGTTGGATGTGAGCTTAGACATAAGTATGCAACGTGTGACTGAGCGTGGAAATAAAGACCGCTTCGAAAATGAGAAAATTGATTTTTATACTAAAGTGCGGGAAGGTTATTTGGAAATTGCAAAACAAAATAGTGCACGTGTTTGTTTAGTTAATGCGGAACAAGCAATAGAGGATGTGCAAGCTGAGATACAGCTAAGCTTGGATCAAATGCTTTAATCTATGAATACTATTTATCCCTGGCAACAAGAACAATGGCAGTATTTTGCAACGATGATGCAGGCTGATTCGTTGCCTCATGCATTAATGCTTACAGGTCTTGAGGGTATTGGCAAGCATGAATTTGCCAAAGCTTTGGTTGCCGCAATTATATGTAAAGAGCCAAAATCAGATGGTCAGGCATGTGGTGTATGTAAGCATTGCCAGTTATTGCAAGCCAATACATTCCCAGATTATATAAAGCTTGCTCCTGAGGAGGATGGTAAAGCAATTTCCGTAGATGATGTCCGTGAACTGATTGCAAAATTACATTTAACACGACATTTTGATGCGCACAAAGTGGCTTTGATTGAATGTGCCGAGCAAATGAATGCCAACGCAGCCAATGCCTTGCTGAAAACGCTAGAAGAGCCGCCTGAGAAAACCATAATTATCCTAGTTACCAGTCAGCCTTTGTCATTACCTGCGACTATTCGTAGCCGATGCCAATTGGTTAATTTTTATCCCCCGACAGATGATGAGGCCATGAGCTGGCTACAAAGCACCATTGATGACGTTGAGTGGGAACCTTTGTTAAGGGTTGCACAAGGCGCGCCGTTACAAGCTATGCAGTATCATGAAACTGAGTTGCTGGATCAGCGTATCGCGGTGGTACAGGGTTATTTGGAAGTATTTGAGCCGAATGCCAACCCTATGGATATTGCGGCAAGAATCGAGGCAATACCTTTCTTGCTTTGTTTTCAATGGATTCAAGCAGTTATTGTTGATTTAATGCGTATAAAGGCTAGCGAAAACCCAATAACACTCGAAAATCCCGACTTCTATCGGCCATTACTTGCTTTGGCCCCAAGGATGCAAGTACCTTTACTACTGGAGTTCTGGGAGTTGCTTATTGAGCGAAAAAGGATATTCGACAATAGCTTAAATCGTCGTTTGTTTGCCGAATCTTTGCTAATAAGAAGTCACAAACTGGCGATCAAACACCGCATCTGATTTAAAGAGATTATAAGAGAATACAAATATGGCTAATGGTGGTAGAGGGATAATATCGCTAGCGATCAAAGATAAAGGGTCGCTGTATGCGTCTTATATTCCTTTTGTGAAAAATGGTGGATTATTTATTCCCACCAGTAAAAATTTCAATTTGGGTGAAGAGGTGTTTATGTTACTCACCCTTATGGAAGAAACTGAAAGGATTCCAGTTGCTGGTCAGGTCATATGGATAACGCCACATGGCTCCCAAGGGAACAGAACTACAGGTATTGGTGTCCAATTCAGTAGCCAAGACAATGGCGAAACACGTACAAAAATTGAAGCATTGCTGGGCGGTGCCTTACAAGCAGATAGGCCGACTCATACTATGTAGTTATATTGACGAAATTAGTGTGGATCAGCAGCCGTAATTTGTATAGCATGCTTTTGAATTGGCTAAATTATTAACTTTAACTATACAAATTACTGTCTAAACTAATATCGCAATGAGTCATAAAAACAATCAGCATATTTATGGACTCAATGCAGATTATATTGAATCCTTGTATCAAAAATACCTAAATCAGCCTTCCTCAGTAAGTGAGTCCTGGCGCGAATATTTTTCACAGCTCGGTGCTGATGACGATCTAACTTATACTTTACATGAATCTTTGCGTCAGCCACGCGAGTATTCAGCATTCGATTTATTACAGTCTAGTAATCGGGTTTCAACAGATGATAGTGAAGATCAATCACATGCTGATAAACAAAGGGCAGTCTTAAGATTAATTCGTTCTTATCGTCGCCTGGGTCATCGCCAGGCTGATATTGATCCATTGTATGGAGAAGGACGCATAGAAATCGACCTTTTGAGCCTTGAGTGCCATGGATTGACGTCTGCTGATTTAAATAAAGAATTTTTTCTTTGGGAAAATGAACAGGAGAATAAGTTATCCCTCAGTGAAATCTTGAATTTAATGTCAAGCACATATTGCGGCAGTATTGGCTCTGAAACTGAACACGTATCTGACCCAGTGCAAAAACGCTGGTTGCGCAAATATCTAGAATTGAACTATTCACGCTTAGAATTAAGTGCTGATAACAAGAAACGTATTCTTAAACGCTTAATCGAAGCTAATACATTAGAAACATACTTGCACCGAAAGTATATTGGCCAAAAGCGTTTTTCACTTGAAGGTGGAACCAGTTTAATCCCATTACTAGATACCTTAATTCAGAATGCCGGTGAACAAGGTGTGCAAGAAGCAATTATTGGCATGGCACACCGCGGTCGTTTAAATGTATTAGTCAATATTATGGGTAAGAGTCCGCATGACCTGTTTGAAGAGTTTGAGGGCAATGTTGATCTAGAGTTTGGTTCTGGTGATGTTAAATATCACAAAGGTTTTTCTATCGACCTTAAAACACCCAAGCAACCATTACATGCTGTACTTGCATTTAATCCTTCGCATCTAGAAATTATTAACCCCGTTGTTGAAGGTTCTGTGCGAGCGCGTCAAGACAGGCGTAATGATAAAGAGCGCGAACAAGTC
>JANQKJ010000331.1 GCA_028281205.1 Gammaproteobacteria bacterium | reverse complement strand
AGGTACAGGGCGTCCGGTAGCGCCTTTGTTTTTACCTTGATACCAGGCGGTGCCAGCAATATCCAAGTGTGCCCACTTATATTCTTTAGTGAATCTTGCTAAAAAGCAGGCAGCCGTTATGGTACCGGCCCAGCGTCCGCCAATATTTCCCATGTCTGCGAAGTTGCTATCCAGTAAAGACTGGTATTCTTCCCAAATAGGTAAGCGCCAGGCACGGTCACCCGTTGCTTGGCCGGCAGCGAGTAAATCTTCGCTAAGTTTATCCGAGTTACTCATTAGACCACTGGTTTCTTGCCCTAAGGCAACTAGGCAAGCGCCGGTGAGAGTTGCCATGTCTATGACTACATCAGGGTCGTAGCGCTTAGCGTAAGTTAAAGCATCGCATAGTACTAAACGCCCTTCTGCATCGGTGTTTAGTATTTCAATAGTCTGGCCAGACATGGAAGTTACAACGTCTCCAGGTTTAGTGGCTTTACTTCCAGGCATGTTTTCTGCACAAGCAACCAAACCGACTACGTTTAATGGTAACTGCATATGGCTAATCGCTTGCATAGTGCCTAATACAGTGGCGGCACCACACATATCAAATTTCATTTCATCCATACTAGCGCCCGCTTTAAGTGAAATGCCGCCAGTGTCAAAAGTAATGCCTTTACCAACTAATACAATAGGTTTGCTGCCACGTTTGCCGCCACGATATTGCATAGCGACTAATTTGGCTGGTTCGGCACTGCCCGCTGATACTGACAGTAATGAACCCATACCAAGTTTTTTCATTTCACGTTCATCGAGTATTTGTAGTGACAATTTGCCTTGGCCTCGTTTGATATTTTGTGCGGCTTTGGCCATATAAGTTGGTGTACAAATATTGCCTGGTAAGTTACCCAGTTGTTTGGTTGTCATCATGCCGTCAGCAATAGCTTTGCCTTGCTGAATACCTTGTTTGATTTGTTTGAGCTGACTTTGCAGGTCGCATAAAAATTTTATGCGTTTAAGTTTAGCTGGAGTATTCTTTTTAGAGAGTGTTTCATCGTATTTATAGAATGTATCTTCCGCTACGATAATATGTGCACGAGTTAATGAGCGAGGTGTTTGGTCAGCAATATCGAGTGTACTCAGCGTGCTAATGGCATCCGTTGAAGGTGTGCTTTTTAATGTGCTGATACATGAGGACAGGATTTTTTTATATTTAATAATGTCCAAGTCTTTTGCCTTGCCGCAACCAACTAACAAGATACGCTTATGGCTAGAATTTTTTGGTGTATGTAAGAGGAGTGTCTGACCAAGCTCACCGCTAATATCGCCACTTTTGGTAGCAGAGGACAACATACCACGGTACAGTTTGTCTAATTGTTGAGCTTCTTCGCTTAAACGCTTGTTTGCAAATACAGCCACGATTGCGCAGGCTGTTTTCTCGCTAGTAATTGCAGTGCGTTTTACGAGATACTCCATTTTCTATTCTCCTAAGTAATTATGTAAGATGATTTCCATGAATGTAGTAATTCTACATGGTTAAAAAAAATTGATTCAACTTTTTCACAAGTTTGTCCATAGGCTAATTAGTACAACATGCGAATAATCTCCCGTTATATCGCGCGTGATATTGTTGCCGCCATCGCCGCAGTGGCAATTGTATTGTTGCTGATAATTTTAGGTAAGTTATTTATTCAATTGCTGGGTGAAGTGCTAGATGGTGATTTGAGTGCCAATATGCTGGGTACAGTACTGTTGCTTGGAGTGATCCGCTATTTAGTGATTCTGCTGCCGTTTTCATTATTTATTGCCATTATTATGGTGTTAAGTCGTATGCATAAAGATAGTGAGATGAATGCGGCTATGGCAGGTGGGGCTAGTAATAAGCATTTTATTAAAGCAGTTATGGTGATAGGCGTGCCTGTCATTCTGGTTGTATATCTACTGGTTTCATATGTCTCTCCATGGGCACATCGACTAGCAGAGGTGATTGAAAGCGTCACCGAACAGAGCATGGTGCTGGGGCAACTATCAGCGGGCAAATTTTTTGAGTTAGAGAGTACGGGTTGGGTAGTGTATGCGGAGAAAGAAGATATAAAAGATGGCACATTACATAATGTTTTTTTGCAAAGAAAAGTTGATGGTAAGTTAGTTGTCGAAGTGGCGCAACGTGCAAGCATGCAACAAGGCGAAGATTTGGTACAGGCATTTGTGTTGTATGACGGTAAAACGATTGAGGGCATTCCAGGTGAAGCTAATTATGCTATCTCAACCTATGAAGAACACCGCATTTTTCCACCCAGAACTGATTTTTCCAGTGAGGCAGATAAAGCCAAATACCAAAACATTAGCGCGTTACTGGAAGTGCAAGATGCAAGTTATTTAGCTGAGTTATTGCAACGTGGCTCAATTGTACTCTCAACCTTATTGTTAATGTTGTTAGCTATTCCTTTAAGTAAAGTTGCGCCTAACTCGGGGCGATTTTCACGCTTAGCCGTGGCTGTCATTATTTATATTCTATATTTGAATCTGGTGATCGTGGCATGTAGCTGGATTAAGAGGGGAGAGGATTATGGTGTACCGGCGCTAGTGTTTTTTCACTTAATTGTGATGATTGGGACTTATTTTGCTTACCAAAAATCATGGTGGGCCCGTTTTAAGCAAGCATTGCCAATTTAATATGAAAACTTTAGATATTTATTTAGCGCGTGCCGTATTAATTGGGGTCATGGTTGCTTTGCTAATTATTTGCGCTGTGGATTGGTTGGGTGATCTTTTTTATGAAGTCGGGCGCATGAGTGCTGGAGATAAATTCTCGGATGTGCTTGTGCTGACACTATTAGATATTCCGCATAAATTATTTGAGTTTCTTCCCAGTAGCATGTTGATCGGAACATTGTTTAGTTTGGGTCAATTTGCTGCGACTTCCGAGTTGGTTGCCGTGGGTGCTGGTGGTTACAGTCGTTTGCGCGTGGGTATTATTTCTTCAATAGTCGGACTATTGATCACTTTGATGATAAGTATATTTATTGAGTATTACATGCCGTATGGTGAGAGGATTTCACTATCACTCAAGCAGGGTAGTGATGAAAATGTATTGTTAGCCTCAGATGAAAGTTATTGGGTGCGGGACCAAAGCCGCTTTATCCGCGTTGGCCAGGCTGTGTCACAAGATTTGTTGAATGATGTTGAGATATATCAGTTTAATGACGCGGGTGAGGTACAAACCATTAGCCAGGCGCAGAGCGCTATTCAACAACAAGGTGCATGGCAATTACAAAATTACCGTAGCTCACACTTTGCTGAGAATAAAGTAGCGGTTGAAAATGCAGATAATTTTACTGTGCAAACTCTGTTTTTTAGCAACTTGTTGCAATCGGTGAGCTCTGACCCGTTTAAAATGTCAGTGCAACGCTTATATGAATATATTTATTACTTAGAACAGAATCATTTGGATTCGCGTGAGTATAAAGTAGCCCTGTTTAAGCGCATTGCAGTGCCATTTGTAGGTTTATCTATGCTGTTATTGGCGTTGCCATTAGTGTTTAGGCCGCGTCAATTAGGTGGTGCCGGGCAACGGTTGTTGATAGGCATTGTTATCGCCTTAGTGGTTTATATTATTGTAGAGGCGATCACTAATGGTGCCGTAGTTTATCAGTTTGCGCCGATTATGGTGGCATTTCTGCCGGTAATAATCATCCTCATATGCGCAGTAGCTGCGTTCAGGTTTACGCGCTGACCTTTACCAAATGTGTTTTAGACAGCATGTCGTTCCATGCGCGCCGTTTTTTATTGGTGTAACACCATAAAAATCCCAGTCCTAACGTCATCCAACATAGTAGTGAGCCAATGTAACGTAACAGTGCTTGAGTCCAAGTGACGTTATTTCCTGTGTCTGAAATTAATTTTATTTTCCAGGTCTTTGACCCTAAGGTTTGTCCGCCGTGTGTCCAGCACCAACCTAAAAATAAATATGCCACAAGGTGAATATAGAAGATGTATGCAAGATATAAAGGATGCTCACGCGTGATTTCAAATGGTACTGCAATAATTACGGATGCAAAAAATAACAATGCGAGCAGTAGTATTGCATCGTAGAACATGATTAAAAGTCTTTTAAGTAAACCAACAGGTTTTGTTTCACTAGTATTCATTATGAAGTTTGAGTTAATTCACAAGAAAATGAGGTAAATATTTTTGTGAATTTAAAAGTTGACAAAAAGATGATAAAAAATTAAAAAACATTTACACTATACATTATGTTGTTCAATTGAAAGTGTATATGGCCGACTGCAACGTTATAAGCTTTTTAACATACCAGCAAGTTGATTACTTGCTACACATCTCTTCAATCAGAGCAGATCTCGCTCCCAAAACATAAATTTATACCTATGGCAACTAATGCAGCAGATCAGCTTATAGATAAAGACAGTCATGTTATTGAGATGTTTCTGGATAACATATGGATGGAGCATGGTCTTAGCGATAACACTCTTAGTGCATATCGAAATGATTTGTTTAATTTATTGCGTTGGTTGTCAAAGTTGCAAGTATCGATTTCTGAAGCTAAGCATGAACACTTGCTGGATTATCTGGCGTATCGTGTAACTGAGGGTATGCAGCCGCGTTCGGGTGCACGTTTGTTATCAAGTATTCGCCGTTTTTATCGTTATCAGCTGCGCCAGGGAAATATGCAAACTGATCCCACAGAAAAAATTGATTTCCCCAAGCTGGGCCGTCAGTTGCCTGAAGTTTTAACTGAAGATGATGTTGAGTTATTACTGGATGCGCCGGATATTACCAAACCACAAGGTATTCGTGACCGTACTATGTTAGAAGTGCTATATGCCTGTGGTCTGCGCGTGTCTGAGCTAATCAATTTACAGCTACATCAAATCAACCTGCGTACTGGGGTACTGAGAATTATAGGCAAGGGTAATAAAGAACGCTTAGTGCCATTTGGAGAGCAGGCAGGAGAATGGTTGGAAAAGTATTTTTCTGAGGCGCGGCCCAGTTTGTTAAAACAATGTCATGATTGCAGTGTATTATTCGTATCCAATCGTGGTTTGGGTATGACACGTCAGGCTTTTTGGCATGTAATTAAACGCCATGCGAAAACGGTAGGTATTGAAAAGAATTTGAGTCCACACACATTACGCCATGCATTTGCGACGCATTTGCTTAATCATGGCGCTGATCTAAGGGTTGTTCAAATGCTGCTTGGCCATAGTGACTTATCAACTACACAAGTCTATACACATATTGCCCAAGCACGATTACAGGAGTTACATCGGGAACATCACCCGCGTGGGTAGTATTTGCGATATTTTTTGCTAAATCCGGGTCTAATGCCTCGTAGATAGACTTTTCACCTATAAATTATAAGGAAACATCATGCACAGATGGTTATCTGTACTCATCTCTTTGAGTGTTATTTCATTGATAGCGTTTGCGGATTCAGATGAACAGGCAAACAAAATTAAAGCCAAACTAACTGAATCATTTCCCACCCATACTCCTGATAGTGTCTCAAAATCTCCTGTCGAAGGTTTATACGAGGCTGTTTATGGTACACAGGTGATCTATGTAACGGATGATGCCAGACATATCATCCAGGGTGTTATTATCGACCTAGACGATGGCAAGAAAGACATAACTGAAGTTGCTTCCAGTCGCGCAAGAAAGAAGTTTATGACTAAAGTGAATGAGCAAGAATCAATCAGCTTTGGTGCAGAAAAACCCAAACATACAATTACAGTGTTCACCGATATTGATTGTGGCTACTGCCGTAAACTACACAATGAGATGGACCAATATGCCAGCTATGGTATTAAAGTGAATTATCTTTTATTTCCACGCAATGGATTGCAGTCAGCCAGTTATTCAAAATCTGTTTCCGTATGGTGTAGTGATGACCGCGAAGATGCGTTAACGCGGGCAAAAAATGGTGCTGAGATGGCGCCACAAAATTGCGATAACCCGGTTGCCGAGCACTTCAATGTTGGCCAACAAGTAGGTGTCACCGGAACGCCCGCTATTTTGACTGCCAATGGTGATTTGATGCCAGGTTATCTGCCTGCCAAACAACTTGCACAACGTTTAGATGAGTTGGCTAAAAAATAATAGTTAGATTCCTAACCTTCTAGTTTCATAGTCGATGTGCCTGAATATTACATTAAAAAGGCACATCTACCAGCTTGGCCAACTTAGTAAATACGATTGAACAGCGTATCTTAAGTGCCGGATAAATAGGTTGAACCGCCTGCGCATACCTTTTTAATTGTTCCATATATTTTAGTGATTCATCGCGTGCACTTTCGTGTGTGACATCATGCTGGGTTTTGTAATCAATAATCCAGATACTCTCTTTGCCCACGATCATATGGTCTATGATATTAATTTCGTTTCCTTGAGATGCATCGGTTACGGTCACTTCATGAAATACTTTATCACTGTTAGACGGATTAAAAATTTTGTTTAAATTGGGGTGGTGAAGACAATTTAGTGCTTCGTTTTTAAGGGCACTTATTGCTTCAGTGCTAAGATTTAAATTAGTTTCTCTGTTGGTGCGTGTTAACAGCGCATCATGATTAATATTTATATTTTGCGAGAGAATTTCCAGCAGCTTGTGTATTACGATACCTTCAATCGCTTCAGGTGATTGTTCTTCTTTGGTAACTATTGTATTGCTAGCCTGATTCAAGGGTTCAAGCAAAGCAAGGTCAAATGACATGCTTCCTATATCGGCATTATTGTTGTCTTGAGTGTCCAGTTTGGGTTTGCTTGAGTGTTCATGCAGCCAGGCCTGTTGATTATTAAAGTTAATGTCCAAAGCTGTGCAACATTGTGTATGCCAGCCTTGATGCGAACTTTTTTTGGCCTGCACTCCAGTCATAATCATTATTTGCTTCGCGCGCGTGAGAGCCACATAAAGTAAATTTAATCCTTCGTCGCTATTTTCATTGATCTTTTGTTTCACGTTGATAGCTG
>JANQKJ010000321.1 GCA_028281205.1 Gammaproteobacteria bacterium | reverse complement strand
GGAGAGCAGGAAATCATGCAGACTACGAACGGTTTCGAATACTAGCTTGTCATTGTGCTTGGCAATAATGCCAATAGAATTAAAATTTTTAGTCACAGTTCAAAAAGTATTCAATTTTATAAGGGTATATTTTTGCTCCACGCAGCTTACCCGTTATCTGCGTCGAGTCCAATTTTGATTCAGTGAATTTAGCCTAGTAATTCGACTTGGTGTATATTGGCACTCTATAGTAAAGAGTGCCAAATTTTTGTTGATGGTGATGATATCAAAGCACACTATGATTTTGGTTGGATAGATGGACAATCAGCTTGATGCGCGAACCCAGCACTTATTTCGTGTGCTGGTAGAAAACTATATAAGTGGTGGGCAGCCGGTAGGCTCGCGCACTTTAGCGCGTGTGGCGGATATAGATGTGAGTCCGGCTACGGTGCGTAACATCATGGCTGATTTGGAAGCGCTAGGATATTTACATGCGCCACATACCTCCGCAGGGCGGGTGCCAACTGCGCAGGGTTATCGTCTATTTGTTGATACACTGGTTGAAGTAAAACCGCTAAATTCATCAGTCGTATCGGGTTTAAAATCGCGTTTGGTAGATACTAGCGTCAATCAGCAAGGCGTTGTTGAAACAGCATCAAGTTTACTTTCCTCGTTAACGCATATGGCTGGTGTAGTCACAATGCCAAGACATGACAAAGCAGCATTCAGGCAAATAGAGTTTTTGAGTTTGTCTGATCATCGTGTTTTGGCCATTTTGGTAGTTGATCAAAAAGAAGTTCATAACCGTATTATTCATTTAGATAGAGAGTATTCTTCAAGTGAATTAAGAGAAGCAGCAAATTATCTGAATGACATATTAGCAGGTCGAAGTTTGCATGAGGTACGTAAAGTCCTGCTAAAAGAGTTGGATACTGTGCGCCAAGATATGAATGATTTGATGCTCACGGCAATCGCTCTGGGAGAGAAAATTTTTACACCTGAGAATGAAGGAGGTGAAAAAAATTATATAGTTGATGGACAAACCAACTTAATGGAATTTGAAGAACTATCTAATGTAGAAAAACTACGTGGTCTATTTGATGCATTTAGCCAGAAGAAAGAAATCCTCCACTTGTTAGATCGTTGTATCTGTGCTGAAGGTGTGCAAATCTTCATTGGCAGTGAATCTGGTTATGAAGTATTTGATGATTGCAGTGTTGTTTCTGCGCCGTATTCGATTGATGAAGATGTCAAAGGAGTGTTGGCAGTCGTGGGACCTACGCGTATGGCGTATGATCGCGTCATTCCCATCGTTGATGTGACTGCCAAGCTACTGAGCGAAGCCTTGAACTCAGAGTAGCCAGTCCCCACATAGTGCTACAAATATTCACACATAAAATTAATTTTTTCGTATAGGAGTGCGAAATGTCGGAGCCACAAGACTCTCAGCTTGATCAAGATGATCTGGAAGCAGTTACTGAAGAAATGCCGAAAGATGTAGATGTAGCAGATATTCAGGAGCAGTTAGAAGCTGCACTCAAGAAAGCAGATGAGAATTACGAACTTTATATGCGTTCTCAAGCAGAATTGGAAAATAGTAAACGGCGTGCCGAGAAGAATGTCGAGAATGCCCATAAATTCGCCCTGGAAAAATTCAGCTTAGAATTACTAACGGTCAAGGACAGCCTTGAGATGGGTTTGAGTGCAGAAGATGCCGATGCTGGTAAGCTGAAAGAGGGTACTGAGCTGACGCTCAAGATGCTGACTCAGGTGCTGGAAAAATTTAGTATATATGCGGTTGATCCACTGGGTGAAACATTTGACCCAAACCTGCATCAAGCAATGAGTATGCAGGAATCCGCGGAGCATGAACCAAATACAGTAATTGCGGTGATGCAAAAAGGTTACTTATTAAATGACCGCCTGATACGCCCGGCAATGGTTATGGTCTCCAAAGCTCCAGAATAATTACCAGTTAAATAAGTATAAGGTAAACAATTAATTACGAGAATCTTCTCGGCTTATTACAGATTAATAAATAAACTTAAATTAAATCCTTGAAATCTATAGGTTTGACCTCATCTTCAGGGGCATAGATTAATAATTTGCTTGAATTTTTATATTTGGAGTTACAAACATGGGAAAAATTATCGGAATTGACCTTGGAACCACTAATTCATGTGTGGCAGTTATGGACGGTGGTACTGCTAAAGTGATTGAGAATTCGGAGGGTGACCGTACTACACCTTCTATAATTGCCTTCAATGAAGAAGACGAAGTATTAGTTGGTCAATCGGCTAAGCGTCAAGCAGTTACCAACCCGGAAAACACATTTTTCGCAGTCAAGCGTTTGATAGGACGACGTTTTGAAGAAGAAGCGGTGCAAAAAGATATCAAACTTGTGCCTTACAAAATTATTAAAGCAGACAATGGCGATGCGTGGTTAGAAGCGCATGGCAAGAAGATGGCGCCGCCTGAAATTTCTGCGCGCGTGCTTATGAAAATGAAGAAAACAGCTGAAGAATATTTGGGTGAAGAAGTTACTGAAGCAGTTATCACTGTTCCAGCTTACTTTAACGATTCGCAGCGCCAAGCTACCAAAGACGCGGGGAAAATTGCTGGTCTCGATGTTAAGCGCATTATTAACGAACCAACTGCAGCAGCATTGGCTTATGGCATGGATAAGCAGCGTGGCGACCGTAAAATTGTTGTCTACGATTTAGGTGGTGGTACTTTTGATGTCTCAGTGATTGAAATTGCCGAGATTGATGGTGAGCACCAATTTGAAGTGCTGTCTACTAATGGTGATACATTCTTGGGCGGTGAAGATTTTGATATGCGTCTGATTGATTACCTTGCTGATGAATTCAAGAAAGAGCAAGGATTCGATTTGCACAATGACCCTTTGGCATTACAGCGTCTAAAAGAAGCTGCAGAAAAGGCCAAGATTGAATTATCTTCTTCGCAGCAAACTGAAGTGAACTTGCCTTATATCACTGCAGATCAGAATGGGCCTAAGCATCTTAATATTAAAGTGACGCGTGCCAAGCTTGAGTCATTAGTGGATGACTTAATTCAACGTACAATTGAACCATGCAAAATAGCATTAAAAGATGCGGGTCTAAGCGCTTCGGAAATTAACGATATCATCCTTGTTGGTGGCCAGATTCGTATGCCTAAAGTACAACAAGCGGTACAGGATTTCTTTGGCAAAGAGCCGCGTAAGGATGTTAACCCTGATGAAGCTGTAGCCATGGGTGCTGCGATTCAGGCAGGCGTACTAGGTGGTGATGTTAAAGATGTGTTGTTGTTAGATGTCACACCACTATCTTTGGGAATTGAAACCATGGGTGGAGTAATGACAAAACTCATTGATAAAAACACTACTATCCCAACCACGGCATCGCAAGTGTTCTCAACTGCGGAAGACAACCAGACTGCAGTGACTGTTCATGTGTTGCAGGGTGAGCGTGAGCAGGCGGCTGCAAACAAATCATTAGGACGTTTTGACTTAACTGATATTCCACCTGCGCAGCGTGGTGTACCACAAATTGAAGTTAGCTTCGATATCGACGCCAACGGAATCTTAAATGTATCCGCTAAAGATAAAGCCACAAGTAAAGAGCAGTCTATTGTGATCAAAGCCTCTAGTGGTTTGTCTGATGATGAAGTTAACAGAATGGTTCAGGATGCAGAAGCACATGCAGAGGAAGATCGTAAATTCCACGAACTTGTAGGTGCACGTAACCAAGCAGATGGAATGATTCATGCCACTGAAAAGACGCTAAGTGATATGGGCGATAAGATTGATGCTGATGAAAAATCGCGCATAGAATCTGCCATTAGCGAATTACGTGAAGTGTTAGATAAAGATGATAAGGAAGTTATTGAGACCAAGACTCAAGCATTAGCAGAAGTATCACAAAAACTTGCTGAGCAAATGTATGCAGATGCAGGTGCAGCGGCAGAAGGACAAGCTGCATCAGATGCTGGAGATAAACCAGCCGGTGATGATGTAGTTGATGCTGAGTTTGAGGAAGTTAAAGAAAACAAATCATAATTTTCTAAATTCTTTAAAGCGTAATTTTTAGAGTCTGGAGTAACAGGTCTCCCATGTAGCTAAGTAACTCTTAGCTACATGGGATGAGATCTGCTTCAGACTTTACTGTATCTGGGAATATAAAAACGAATAGTGTAGTTGCTCATGGCTAAAAGGGATTATTACGAAGTATTGGGAGTAGCACGTGATTGTGGCGATGCTGAATTAAA
>JANQKJ010000298.1 GCA_028281205.1 Gammaproteobacteria bacterium | reverse complement strand
TTGTGCGTAAAGTAGCCAAAAAGAAATAATTAGGTAAGCGTAAGTTTTAGATAAACACTAAGTGACAAAAGCTATGGATAAGAAAGCATCAAGAATACGTCGAAGCAGAAAAACTCGATTTAATATTCGAGCGCAAGGTGCCAATCGATTATGTGTTTATCGCACATCAAAGCATATCTATGCACAAGTAATTGATGATGCTACTGCAAATGTACTGGCAAGTGGGTCGTCGCTGGATGCAGATGTTCGCACTAACGTGAAATATACAGGCAATGTAGAAGCTGCTAAAGCAGTAGGTAAATTAGTTGCTGAACGTGCTAAAAGTAAAGGCATTACTAAAGTTGCATTTGACCGCTCAGGATTCAGATACCATGGGCGAGTACAAGCACTGGCGGATGCTGCGCGTGAAGCAGGATTAGAGTTTTAATCAAACCATTAGTGAATACATATTAATAGGATTGATATTTAAAGGGTAAATAATGGCCGGGCAAGAAATAACAACAAAAACTGCTGATGGACTACAAGAGAAACTTGTGGCAGTTAATCGTGTCGCTAAAGTAGTAAAAGGCGGCCGTCAATTTGGATTTACTGCGCTGACAGTTGTTGGTGATGGTGAAGGCAAGATCGGTTTCGGTTATGGAAAAGCGAAAGAAGTTCCAATTGCTATTCAAAAAGCAATGGAAAAAGCACGTCGCAATATGCAAACAGTGCCACTTAATGATGGCACGTTGTACTACCCGAAAGTGGGCGTGCATGGAGCAGCGAAAGTTCACATGCAACCTGCCTCTGAAGGTACTGGGATTATTGCAGGTGGTGCGATGCGTGCAGTATTTGAAGTATTAGGTGTACGTAATGTATTAGCAAAATGTATTGGTTCGCGTAACCCAATCAATGTTGTGCGTGCCACAATGCAAGGTTTAACTAGTATGCAATCGCCTGATTCTATTGCTTCTAAGCGAGGCAAATCAGTCGAGGAAATACTGGGCCAATAGTGTAAGCCAATTGAGTAGGCAAGAAACATGAGTAAGCAGCTACAAGTTACTATGATTAAAAGTATTCACGGGCGCCTCAAGTCGCATCAAGCTTGTGCGCGTGGATTAGGTATTCGTCGTATCCACAACCCTGTGATGGTTCAAGATACACCTGAAAACCGTGGCATGATTAATAAGATTCAATACATGCTAAGAGTTGAGGAAATTTAACATGCGCTTGAATACTCTAAGGCCAGCAGATGGTAGCCGCAGTAATCGTAAAAGAGTCGGACGAGGTGTCGGGTCAGGTTTAGGCAAGACAGGTGGTCGTGGACACAAAGGTCAAAAGTCCCGTTCTGGTGGATTCCACAAGGTTGGATTTGAAGGTGGTCAAATGCCTTTGCAACGTCGCTTGCCCAAATTTGGTTTTCGTTCAGCTAAAGCAAAATTGACGGCTGAAGTTCGGTTGCCTGAATTACTGCTCACTGATGCGGCCGTTGTTGATATTAAAGCTTTAATTGAGGCGAACGTGGTTCCTGAATTCACTAAGAAAGTGAAAGTGATTCTGTCTGGAGAAATTGACCAGGCTGTGAAAACGCGTGGGCTGACATTTACTAAAGGTGCGCGTAATGCTGTTGAAGCTGCGGGCGGTACCATCGAAGATTAAATACTAGATAATTATGTCTGCATCCCGTGAAAAAATGGCTGCCCAGTTAGGAGGGATGGGGCAATTATCTGAACTTAAACAGCGCTTGTTATTTGTATTAATGGCGTTGATTGTTTATCGCATCGGAACATTTATACCAACACCGGGTATAGATCCGGCGGCGATGGCAAGGTTCTTTGAACAGCAAAGTGGCACGATCCTGAATATGTTTAATATGTTTTCAGGAGGTGCATTAGAGCGCTTAAGTATATTTGCGCTAGGTATCATGCCGTACATTTCTGCATCGATCATTATGCAGTTAATGAGTGCGGTAATTCCCTCGCTTAAAGAGTTAAAGAAAGAGGGTGAAGCAGGACGGCGTAAAATCACGCAGTACACGCGCTATGGTACTGTGGTGTTAGCTACATTCCAGGCTATTGGCGTTGCGATTGCATTGCAGAACCAAGGAGTTGCATTACATCCTGGTCCTAGCTTTGTATTTACTGCTGCAATTAGCTTGGTGACAGGAACTATGTTCTTAATGTGGCTTGGCGAGCAGATTACAGAACGCGGAGTGGGTAATGGTATTTCAATCATTATCTTCGCGGGCATTGTTGCAGGATTGCCTGCAGCAGTAGGTGGCACACTCGAATTAGCGAGAACAGGTGAACTGTCAAGTGGATTAGTTTTATTGCTATTTG
>JANQKJ010000289.1 GCA_028281205.1 Gammaproteobacteria bacterium | reverse complement strand
CGCAGCACTGAACAAGGGGTAGGTGAAGCTATCGAGTTATTGGAATTGGCGGAAATGGAGAATGATGAATCCACAGTCAATTCTGTTATCGAAGACTTGGAAAACTTAGAGCAAAAAGTTGCTTTGCTAGAATTCCGCAGAATGTTTTCAGGTGAGATGGATTCCAGTAATGCATTTCTGGATATCCAAGCAGGCTCAGGTGGTACCGAAGCGCAAGACTGGGCAGAAATGATTTTACGTATGTATTTACGATGGGGTGAAAATAAAGGTTTTAAAACTGAGCTTATTGAAGCATCACCTGGGGAAGTGGCGGGTATTAAGAGTGCTACTATAAAGTTTGATGGTGAATACGCTTATGGTTGGTTGAGAACAGAAACAGGTGTGCATAGATTGGTAAGGAAGTCACCTTTTGACTCCGGAAATCGAAGACATACCTCTTTTGCGGCTGTGTTTGTTTCGCCCGAAGTTGATGACGATATTGATATTGAAATTAACCCAGCAGATTTACGCATTGATGTTTATCGTGCCAGTGGTGCGGGTGGTCAACATGTTAATAAAACGGAGTCAGCGGTTAGGATTACACATTTACCAACGGGCACTGTTACTCAATGCCAAAATGACCGCTCGCAGCATAAAAATAAAGATGTCGCGATGAAGCAACTTAAAGCTAAGTTATATGAATTAGAAATCCAAAAACGAAATTCTGAGCAACAAGCACTAGAAGATTCAAAATCAGATATTGGCTGGGGTAGTCAAATACGTTCTTATGTACTGGATCAATCACGTATTAAAGATTTGCGTACTTCTGTTGAGACGAGTAACACTCAAGCAGTATTAGATGGCGCGTTAGATCAGTTCATTGAAGCAAGTTTAAAGCACGGTTTGTAAGGTTAATTTACTAAAAAGATTAAAATGAGCGAAGATAAAAATAATCAACAGCACGTACAAGATTTGCAAACAGATGAAAATAAGCTGATTGCATTAAGGCGTGAGAAGCTTGCGCAAATGCGTAGAGTGCGTAATGCATTCCCTAATGACTTTAGGCGTGATGTTCTCGCTGAAACTTTACAAAATCAATACGCTGATAGAAGTAAAGATGAACTAGCCGAAATCAACCAGGTTGTAAGTATTGCTGGGCGTATTATGACTAAGCGTGGGCCATTTTTATTGTTGCAAGATATGTCAGGCCGTATTCAGGCCTATATAGATCGTAAAGGCTTAGATAAAGAACTGTTAAAGGAAATTGATACCTGGGATATTGGCGATATTATTGGTGTAACAGGTCCTATAAGTAAGTCCGGTAAAGGTGACCTGTATGTAAAGATGCAATTAGTTCAATTGCTAACGAAATCCTTGAGGCCGCTGCCGGAAAAATTCCATGGTTTAACTGACCAAGAGCAACGCTACCGCATGCGTTATGTTGATTTGATTATGAATCAAGAGACGCGCGAAACATTCCTGATTCGATCCAAGATTGTGGCTTTTATTCGCGATTATCTTACCGATAAAGATTTTTTAGAAGTTGAAACACCAATGATGCAAGCAATTCCTGGTGGTGCAGCGGCAAAGCCTTTTGTAACGCATCATAATGCATTGGATATGCAATTATTTCTGCGAATTGCCCCAGAGTTATATTTAAAACGTCTTGTTGTTGGTGGCTTTGAAAAAGTGTTTGAAATAAACCGTAACTTTAGAAATGAAGGTTTATCTACGCGTCATAATCCTGAGTTTACTATGTTGGAGTTTTATGAAGCCTATGCCGAATACCATCAACTAATGGATCGTACTGAAGATATGTTGCGTCAACTCGCTCATCATTTATTTGGAAAATATACCATTAATTATCAGGGCTCTAATTATGATTTTGAAAAGCCTTTTAAGCGTATGTCTGTAAGAGAATCTGTGTTAAAACTCAACCCGAATCTGAAAGAAGAGAATCTTGCAACAGTGGAGTCTCTAAGAGCCGTATGTGATGAGCTAACAATTGCTTATGAAGAGAGTTATGGTTCTGGAAAGCTATTAATTGAGATATTTGAAAAAACAGTTGAGGGTAATCTTGATCAGCCCACATTTATTACTGAATACCCTACAGAAGTTTCTCCTTTGGCACGGCGTAACGATAATAATCCAGAGGTGACGGATCGCTTTGAATTTTTTGTGGGTGGAAAAGAAATTGCCAACGGCTTTTCAGAGTTAAATGATGCGGAAGATCAGGCAGCTAGGTTTAGAGAGCAAGTTGGGCAAAAAGATAGTGGTGATGAAGAAGCGATGCATTATGATGCTGATTATATTCGTGCGCTTGAATATGGTTTGCCACCTACCGCAGGCGAAGGGATTGGTATTGATCGTTTAGTAATGTTATTTACTGACTCTGCTTCAATTCGTGATGTGTTGTTATTCCCTCATATGCGGCCGGAGTAAATTTAACTATATGTTGTTAATGGCGGGGCGTTCTGGAGTGGCTTAAACGATGATTAACAAATCATTTTACATAGTGAGCAAACATCTCCATAAATTCTGCGTCAGATACATCAAATATATCCACATCCAGCCCTGCTAATCTTCTATCAGGACGTTTTCTGCGTTCAATTCTATTTTCCCATAGATTGAGATTTACAGTGCGGCGATCTTGTTCGTTACGTCGTTCTATAAAAATATCTTTTTCTTTCAAGTTCATTTTTTCTTAGATTGAAAATTAAATAAGTTAGTCCACTATAAACTGATATCAACTCAGTTGAGGCGTACAAACTTCGTGAGTGATGTTTGTGCATATCTTCGCTATGGATGTTTTGAGTTCTTAGTATCGTCTCCCATAAGTCCTTACTTTCTTGATCAGCAGATTTTGATGTTTCGATTATGAATGAGAAAAACTCTCAAGAATTCAATCAGTTCACAGTTTTGATCATCCAATATTTGCTTATAAATTGAGCAATTATAATCATCGACTTGATATGACTATTAAAATCATAGATATAGAATAAATTGTTAATATGATTTCAAGTATGTTTGGAAAAACTTATTACTAAATTTATGTGTGAGAGTGATTACGAACCAAGTAGAAAGATAAAAGTCATAGTTAATGTATAGCTAATTTAGAAGGACACAATGATGAGACTCCTAATTAATATATTACTCCTGCTAACCATGACATTTGCGCCACTTGCTGTAATAGCAAATTCCTGGGGCGGCGGCGGAGGAAAAGGTTTTGAGAGTGGATTATTTTTTGGTGCTGATTTAAATCGTGACGAACGGCTTGACCCAAAAGAAGCAAAAGCAGTCAAGAATCTTGGTGAGAAGGATATTTTTTCACGTTACGATGAAGACAAAAGTGGTTATATAACTCGACTAGAGTTTAGAGAATTTATTCAGCAGAGTCCATGGGTGGATAAGTTTGTTCCTCCAGAAGAAAGATAATTGAACGAGCTAATGAATATATACTTAACACAGCTTAATGAAAGTCTTACTTATCTAGTATGGGTTTAATCTCATAAATATTCGTAGCAATAGCTACTGTTCAACGAAAATAGATATGCCGAGAATGGAAATACTCACTAAAGAAATAAATAATAAGATATTAGAAACGATTTTGCTGTTTCCTCTTATGATGTAGGCAGCGAGTGCTGATAAAGCAGCGACTGCTAGGTATAGTACTACGGCACGCATTATTTATTTTTCTCTTTGAGTTCCGTTGGAACTTCATACGGTAAATTCAAAATTTTAATTTCATCTCCGTTCTCAAGCGATGTGATTAAATGTGTTTCTTTACTGGCTTCAATTCTTAATACGGCTAAACCATCGTATTTGTTGTTACCAACTTTGATTGCGGAGAGAAACTTGCCAATTGCCTGATTTGATTTTGGTGAGTATATATCATCACCAGGCTTTAAGGCGTGCTTGGCTTCAGATTTAATACGAAACATTCTTCTGTTTGCGTTACCTAGATAATGCAATCTGGCAACAACTTCCTGTCCTGGATAACAACCTTTGCTAAAACTCACGCCGTCGATTAACTCCATATTAGCCATCTGTGGCACAAAAGCTTCTTGAGTGGATGCTGTTATCATTGGAACACCTGCATGTATATCTAACCATTGCCAATATTCATGAGTGTAAAAATACATTTGTTCATTATTGATTAGCTGAACTTTTTCTAACAACTCACTATTGCCAATTAGCAGATAACGTGGGTCTATACCCGGAATCTTGATGCAGACTAAATCATTATTATTTGTGGATTGATAATCATTGTCTGGCTTTGCCAGGTCAAGGTGATCAAGTACCATAGCTTGTTTGTCGCTGCTTAATCCTAGCACTACATTAGTTTCAAGTTTGGTGATAGAGACTTTTGAGCGCATTACAAACATTTGTAAGCGTTTCATTACTTCATCCGCAATGTCACTGGAAGTAACTAGTAAATAACCATCAGTGTGTTTGCCTATGAAAAATGTTGCTAACATGCGTCCTTTAGGAGTGCAGTAGGCAGTTAACTGGGCGTGATCAGCATCTACTTGTTTGATGTCATTAGAGAATTGACCTTGCAAGAAATCAGTTGCATCTTCACCGGTGACTTTATAACAGCAAAGGTTATCCAGTACGCTAAGTACAGGTCTGTCCTGTTCAATTGAAAAATGATCGGGTGTTGTAATAGTTTCTGGGAGTATAGAAGTCACTGTGTATAAGTAGTCCAGTACAATTTGAATGGGTGATTGATTACAAAATTAGTTTGTCAAGCTAGCTTCCAGAGCAAAATTAATGTAATTTTCGCCCACTTGTTATACCTCCACGGGTATACAATTAATGCGCTGACAATTATGATTTTGGCTATTCTTAAGATTATTAGGTTAGCTATCGAACTGGCTCTCACTTGACCAGTGCTACCTAAATGGTGGCGTCAACGCATATATCTATTCATACAGGAAGCTAGGAGTCATAGTTCATGGGCATACCTCAAAGGCCATTATCGCCACATTTAGGAATATATCGTTGGCAGCTGACGATGGCATTGTCCATTCTGCATCGTGCTACTGGAGTATTTTTGAGTATAGGTGCAGTTCTTATTGTGGTAGTACTTACCTCAATCGCGATGGGAGCGGCTCAGTACGTAACCGTTCAATCCTGGTTAGCTCATCCTATTGGCCTAGCCTTATTGGTAGCTTGGTCATTTGCACTTTACCTTCATCTAGCTAATGGTGTGCGTCATCTCATATGGGATGCAGGTATAGGCTTAGAAAAGCATGTGGCAAACAAATCAGGCTTGTGGGTGATAGCTTTTGCAGTATTGGCAACCGCTGCCACATGGGCAGTTGCTTGGAGTTAACTATGAGTTTAAGAACACCGTTATCTAATGCAAAAGGTCTAGGCTCCGCAAAAGAGGGTGCACATCATTGGTGGGCGCAGAGGCTAACTTCTATTGCGTTGGTTCCACTCACCGTACTGTTAATATTTTGTATAGTCAGCCTGGGTGAATATAGTCACGAGGCGGTGGTTACATGGATGCAGTCGCCTTGGGTGGCAGTGTCTTTAGCCTTATTAGTTGTGACCATGTTTTATCATGTCCAGCTTGGTGTCCAGGTCATTATTGAGGACTATGTGGGTGGATGGCTAAAAGTGGCCTCATTAATAGCATTAAATTTTGCCTGTATAGCTTTTACTTTCATGGGCTTATTTTCAATTATTAAAGTATCTTTATAAGAATATGGACGCAAGTTATAAGTTTATTGATCACGCCTACGATGTACTCGTTGTAGGTGCAGGTGGGGCAGGTCTACGCGCCACTTTCGGCATGGCAGTCAGCGGTCTTTCTACAGCATGTATAACTAAAGTTTTCCCAACACGCAGCCATACTGTTGCTGCACAAGGTGGTATGAGTGCTTCATTAGGAAATATGGGTGAAGATGACTGGCGTTGGCATATGTATGACACCGTCAAGGGCTCAGACTGGTTAGGTGATCAAGATGCAATCGAGTACATGTGCCGAGAAGCGGTACCAGCGATTGTGGAGCTTGAGCATTATGGTGTGCCATTTTCACGCACCGACGAAGGTAAGATCTACCAGCGTCCTTTTGGTGGAATGACCACACGTTATGGTGAAGGTATCGCTCAGCGTACCTGTGCCGCAGCTGATCGAACAGGACACGCAATTTTACATACGCTTTATCAGCAATCCTTGAAGCACAATGCTGAATTTTTTATTGAATATTTTGCTATTGACCTTCTAATGGACGATGAAGGTGTGTGTCGTGGTGTAGTTGCAATTGACTTGGCTACAGGTGAGCTGCATCGTTTCCGTGCTCATCAAGTATTGTTAGCTACAGGTGGGTATGGGCGCACGTATTTCTCATGTACTTCAGCACATACTTGTACAGGTGATGGCAATGCTATGATTCTTCGTGCGGGGATGCCTTTGCAAGACATGGAGTTTGTACAATTTCACCCGACAGGTATCTATGGCTCAGGTTGTTTGATTACTGAAGGTGCACGCGGTGAAGGTGGTTATCTTACTAATTCCCAGGGCGAACGTTTTATGGAACGTTATGCGCCTAACGCCAAAGATCTGGCGTCGCGTGATGTAGTCAGTCGTTCAATGACCATGGAGATTAATGATGGACGAGGCGTTGGTGATGAAGGTGACCATATCCATTTACACTTGGAGCATCTTGGTGCCGATGTGATCAATGAAAGGCTTCCGGGTATTGCTGAAAGTGCGCGGATATTTGCGGGGGTCGATGTCACCAAAGAACCAATCCCGGTATTGCCGACGGTGCACTACAATATGGGCGGTATTCCGACTAATCATTTCGGCCAGGTAGTCAATTTAGTCAATGGTGATCCTGATACGATCATGCCTGGATTAATGGCGATCGGGGAGGCAGCATGTGTCTCAGTTCATGGTGCTAATCGTCTGGGTTCGAACTCTCTTTTAGACTTGATTGTGTTTGGACGTGCGGCAGCAATGAGGGCAGCTGAATTAGTTAAGCCAGACACACCGCATCCTGCCTTATCTGAGCGCGCCACAGATAAGGTAATGGATCGTTTTGATGCTTTGAGGCATTCAAATGGAAGTACGCCCACTGCAGAATTGCGTTTAAACCTTCAAAAGACTATGCAAACACATGCTGCGGTATTTAGAACTGGTGAATCATTATCTACTGGACTGGAGAAAGTAAAGGCTCTTTACGATCAATTTGATGATGTTAAAGTTACTGATAAATCAATGATTTGGAATACAGACTTAATTGAAACTCTAGAGCTATCAAACTTGTTCCCACAAGCCGTGGCGACAGTGGCATCAGCACTTAATCGACCAGAAAGTCGTGGTGCACATGCGCGCGATGATCATAAAGAACGTGACGATGAATCATGGATGAAACATACCCTGGTAACTGTATCTGGCAAGGGTGAAGTCAGTATTGATTACCGGCCTGTACATATGACAACACTCTCTGATGAAGTGGAAGTGTTCCCACCAAAAGCACGTGTGTACTAACATAAAGGATTAGAGGAGCTATTTTCATGGCTGAATTTTCACTTCCCGCAAACTCAGTAGTTAAAAAGGGTAAAGTATTTAATGCGCCCAACACTGCTAAGAATATTAAGCGCTTTAAAGTGTACCGATACGATCCTGATGATGGTCAAAATCCACGTTTAGATGTCTACGACATCGATCTGGAAACATGCGGGCCCATGGTGCTGGATGCGCTGATCAAAATTAAAAATGAAATTGATCCAACCTTAACCTTCAGGCGCTCATGTCGTGAAGGTATTTGTGGGTCGTGTTCAATGAATATTGATGGCATAAATACATTGGCCTGTATTAAGGCAATTGGTGATATCAAAGGTGATGTTAATGTTTATCCATTACCTCATATGGAAGTGGTTAAAGATTTGGTTCCCGATTTAACTAACTTTTATGCTCAGTATGCCTCCGTAAAACCATGGATGCAGACTGATACCCCACCACCACCTGATCGTGAGCGCCTGCAATCTAAAGAAGACCGAGAGCGCCTAGAGGGATTAGAAGAGTGTATTTTATGTGCTTGCTGCTCAACAAGTTGCCCAAGTTACTGGTGGAACAGTGATCGCTATTTAGGGCCAGCAGCACTTTTAGCTGCTTACCGTTGGATATCTGACAGTCGTGATGAATCTACAGGCGAAAGACTGGATGAGCTTGAAGATCCATTTAAGCTATACCGTTGTCATACAATCATGAACTGCACAAATGCTTGCCCTAAAAATCTCAATCCGGCAAAGGCAATTGCTGAGATTAAAAAACTCATTGTTAAGCGACGCAACTAAGATTTTACAGGTAAGGGTATAGATGTCGGCGCAGCAGCCAGCCTTGTCTAAACTAAAGTGGCGCTGTCGACGTGGCACTAAAGAGCTCGATACACTCACGACGCGTTACCTAGATCGCTTTTATTTAAATGCGGATCGAAACGAACAAAGTGCGTTTGAGGAACTTCTTAGCATGCAGGATCCCGAATTGCATGCCATACTGACAAAAGATACAACATCAGATAATCCACTGGTCACGGCAATAGTGGATAAAATACATTCAAATTGATTCAGCAATTTACTATTAAGCACTCAATAATATTTCTTTGTAGTATTTTGCTTGTTCATCTTGCAGCCATCAGTGTCAGCATAAATTTCAATATTCCTACATTGTGGAAATCACTTCTTGTATGCGTGTTGCTCATATCGCTTTTCATATGCATGGTTTTGGAATATCAGAAAAAATTCTGCATTCAATTTGAACCGGCAGCAGGTGTTTGGAAACAGGGGGGTAATACCGGCAGTTGGCTAAGATTTAATAGAATTTCAAAGATCTATATTAATCAATGGTTTGTGTGGGTTGTGTTTTGTACACATGAGAAGCGGGCAAAAGGGATTATTATTGGTAGAGATTCGCTGCCAATTGAAAGATTCATGCAACTACGCCGATGTATACTTAGTCCACAAGTAATACATTAAATTTAGACGAAATATTACAAGGATAGTGACTACATGCATTGTGTAACGAGATGCGCGCGCATACCTCAACCAAAGCCCAATACGTTTGCTGGACTGATGGAAATGTATGAGCAAAATTATATAAAACTCAGAAAGTTATGTGGTGATATTAATAAATTACCTGAGTATAAATGCTCGCAAGTAGAAGATGCCTTGGATCTACATATTGAAGTTGTTGAGCGAACAAAATATACCACTACGCTTAATCTCACTTATAAATTTTCTCAAAAAGCTAACAATAAAAGCAGATTTTTACCGAATTTGTATATAAAAGTTTATTTTGATGCGATGCAGGCGGAAGTTTTGCATCGAGAAGTAAGAAATCCCTCTCATCAACGACGAAGTATTAAGCAACTTGGTAATAAATGGCGTGATAACAGGTTCTTATTTAAGTGGTTAAGTTTTTGTATAGCGCAGGGACACTCATTTAAATCCGAGAACTATCGAGCTAGTCCCCTGTAAACTATATACTTACATTAACTAAAATATTAGTAATTACTTATTACTTGTTGATTTTTAAAGGAATAATTTAGATTTTATTTGATTCAAAATTTGAATTGGACAAAATTACATAATTCGAGAAATCAATGAAACCTGTGGGCGAAAATACACACTAATAAGTTAATGTTGGAATAAATTTCAAGGTAGAAAGGTGGTTTAAAATGAAGCTATCAACTAAAGCGCGCCATGCGATCACAGCAATGATGGATCTGGCGTTGAATGACAAGATTCGACCCATTACATTGGCTGAAATTTCACAAAGCCAAGGTATCTCACTGTCTTATTTGGAACAGTTATTCGCCAAGCTACGTAAGTGTGGGCTTGTAGTTGGTGTCCGAGGTCCTGGTGGCGGCTATAAGTTGGCCAGAGTGCCAGGTGAGATTACTGTTGCTCAGATAATTTCAGCGATTGATGAATACTATCCGCAACATAACACGTTAGAAACCAGTGCAGATTCCGAGCCCAGTTTAGAAAAGAAATATGTTACGCATGTTATGTGGGATGAGTTGAGTGAAAAAATATACTCGTTTCTTAATAGCATAACGCTGGCAGAATTTACCGAAAGAACAAATCCTGGCGGCACATCACCTGACTCCGATAGTGACGGCAACAACGGAATCTTTTCAGCTCAAACAGCTGCGTAAATAACATACTCAAGTTTCTACAGATTTAAGCCCTGCAGTGCAGGGCTTTTTCATGTGTACTAAATTTATTTGACAGGTCATTCCAGAAAAAATAAACTTGCTGTTCACACAATTCATGGGGTGTCTGTACTTAAATAAGATGGGCAGAACGAAACAATTTACGAAGGATAATGTGCTCGACGAAGCTATGCGTGAATTTTGGACCAGAGGCTATCATGCTACCTCTATCCCTAAGTTGGAATCTGCTATGGGTATAAGCCGCCAGAGCATCTACGACTCATTCGATAGTAAACAGTCACTATTTTTACAAGTGCTTAAGCATTACCATCGAAATGTTATTATTAAAAATCTCGCCAGCATTGCGGATGCTGAGTCGCCTAAACAAGCAATCTGCCAATACTTTGCAGCACGTGCTGAAGATGCTTTGAATAATGGGGAAATTCAAGGCTGTTTAGTAACAAACTCAATTGCGGAATTAGCGCAGCATAACAAAGCAGTATGTGATCAAACTAATATTACTTTGCAATACATGAAAAAAGTCTTTCAAGATTCAGTTACACGTGCCAAAGAACTAAAAGAAGTTTCTCAGAATATAGATGTAGAGAGTACTGCAGATTTGCTTGTTAATAGTGCGCAAGGATTATTTGTGCTTAGTCGTATGAATGTAACTAAGTCTTCGGTAACTGGTGTTGTCAAACAAATAGAAAGGCTACTAGCAAAATAATAAATCAAAATTGGTAAACAAAAACGAGGAGTGAACAATGAAACAAGAAGTAACAGTCGATGGGCTCAAGCTCAATATTAATATTGAAGAATGTGGTAGTGGTGATACAACTTTATTAATGGTTCATGGTATTCCTACTAACGCAAGATTATGGCGCCATGTACAGGAGAATTTGCAAGATAAGTACCGTACGCTAGCTATGGACATGGTTGGTTATGGTCAGTCTGATATGCCACTAAATGACTTTAAGCATTCATTCATGAATCAAGCTGAAGCTGTTAAAGGCGTAATTGAAGGTCTAGGTTTAAAAGGCAAAGTTATTCTTGTAGCTCATGATCATGGTGGAGGAGTTGCCCAAGTGTTTGCCACAAAATACTGTGATTATATTTCGCGCTTAGTGTTAATTAATCCGGTTTGTTTCGATCAATGGCCTGTGTGTGAAGTTGAAGCGCTAGCAGGGTTAGATGGTGCGCCTGACGAAGTATTGCAACAAGCCTTGGGTCAAGCTGTCGCAGGATTCCCCGCATTAATGCGTATGGGCAGTTATGATGGCTCTCCATTTACGGATAAAAATTGCAAGCAAAATTACCTACAATTTTGGGGCAGGGGACCTGGTATGACTGGCTTTAAATCATTAATCCGCGTTTCTTCTGACCCACAGAATTCTGATACTGATGTTGATCATAGTAAAATTACTTGCCCTACTATGGTGATGTGGGGAGTAAATGATAACTTTATGTCGGCATCAGCAGCAGAGAAATTGAAAGAGAGAATCTCTGGTCCAACACGTGTGCAGTACATCGAACGTGCCGGACACTGGGTTCAGGAAGACCGTCCCGATGAAGTTGCAAAGTACATCAACGACTTTGTAACAGAATGGGAAGGTGTGAATTTATAAACTTATTCACACAGCAACCAACGAATCATATCGCGCTCTTTGATTAACTCTTGTTCAGAGAGTGCGATCATTTCTTTAGAAAACTCATCTAATTCTAAATCAGGCACGATTGTATATTCTCTATTACTGCATTGTGTTGGAAACGAATACATTAATTCACTTGTGACTCCATAGTCGCCTGTAGAATATGTGCCCATACTCACCCAACTGTCACCAGCAGAGCCAAGTACCCAATCACGCATGTGATCAATTGCGGCAGATGCTGCTGACGCAGCGGATGAAGCACCACGTGCTTCAATAATTTCAGCACCTCTTTTCTGTACACGTTCAATAAATTCATTCCGGTACCAGTCCATATCGATTAGATCATAAGCACTGCTTCCATTAATGGTGCAATGTTGTAAATCAGGAAACTGTGTAGTTGAATGATTACCCCAAACAGTCACATTTTTAATAGTGGATGAATGTGTATTCATCTTCTCAGCCAACATGCTAATCGTTCTATTATGGTCGAGTCGCATCATGGAAGTAATTTGATTGGGTTCAAGGTTAGGTGCGTTATGCAATGTAATCAGTGCATTGGTATTTGCAGGGTTACCAACTACCAATACGCGTACATTTTTAGCTGCATTTTCGCTGATAGCAATACCCGTCGGTTTGAAGATCGCACCATTGGCACTTAATAAGTCTTGTCTTTCCATACCTTTGCCGCGCGGGCGCGAACCAATAAGAAAAATATAATCTGCATCACCAAAACCAGTTGAGAAGTCAGCAGTTGAAACAATATTATTCAAAGTGGGAAAGGCGCAATCATTTAATTCCATAGCTACCCCAGTGAGCTTAGGCAATACTGGTTCAATTTCTATCAAATGTAAATTAACAGGTTGGTCAGGTCCAAATAAGTCTCCTGCGGCTATACGAAAAGCAATAGCGTAACCAATATTTCCACCGGCACCGGTAATCGCAACAGTGACAGGTTTTTTCATACTTTACTCTTTAAGGTATTGATGTGAATTCAATGATATCGAAACATGCTTAGCCTGTCACAATGATTTGTGTGGTCTCGCCAGGTAATCATGTGAACGCATTTCAAGCAATCGGCTAATAGTGCGTTGAAATTCGAATGATAGTTTTTCCCCTTTGTATAGTTCGTGAACAGATGCTTCTGCGGAGATAATGACTTTTACACTGCGATCGTAAAATTCATCTATTGCAGTAATGAAACGTTTAGCCAAGTCGTCTTTATTAGTTAGAATAGGTATATCAGAAATCAACACAGTATTAAAACAACGTCCAATCTCAATATAGTCGGCAGCACTTCTTGGCCCGTCACATAAATCGTTAAATGTTAGCCATACTGTCCCATCGGAACAACGCACAGTTTGTATAGTTCTTCCTTCAATATAGAGTGACTCATTTTCTATGCCAACTTCTGGAGATACATGCATAAAATTGTTTAACATTACCTCATGTGCAGTTTCATCAAGAGGATAATGATAAATATCAGCGTGTTCTAGAAACTCAAGACGATGGTCGGTGTTGCCCCCTAGTTCTATTACTTTGGTATTTTGCTTGATTAGATCTATAGCGGGTAAAAACTTTTGTCGTTGCAGACCGCCTTTGTAAAGTTCATCAGGGTGGCAGTTGCTGGTTGTTACTAGCGTAATCCCACGTGAAAAAAATGCATCGAATAATCCTGCCAATATCATGGCATCTCCAATATCAGAAACAAATAATTCGTCTAAACAAATTATATTGGCTCGATTCCTGAAACTATCTGCAACTATATCTAACGGTGATTCCTCGTTGTTAGTCTTGCGTAGCTGGTGATGTACTTCTTGCATGAAGCGGTGAAAATGCAAACGCAGTTTATTTTGTTCGTTTAAACACTCATAGAAGATATCCATTAAAAATGTTTTGCCACGACCGACTGAACCCCAAATATATAAACCTTGAATGGATGCTGTTTGCTTATTAGGGCGTCGAAAAATGCCCGTCAATTTATTGCTCAAAGTGGCGACTGGTCCAGCTGGATTACGGCTCATCTGCTTGTGTAAAGCATCGAGGTGCTCAACCACATTCATTTGCTTTGCATCAAAATTAATTTCGTCAGCATCTAAGGCTTTTTGATAACTATTTTTAGGCATAGTGCATGGTCAAGCTAGTGTTCAGTCTATCCAGCAGTAGTGGCCGGCAAATTAAATATAAAGTCTAAAATACAACTAAATATCAATGAGTTCAGGTGATTATTGTTGGCAACAATTGCCATCTACGGCAACTAATTGCCACATTTTGTGGTTAAAAAAGCGTCAAATATTTAATAAATTTGTTAAAGCTTTTATTAAGTTCATGATTATTAGAATAAAAATATTCTTGGCATCATAAATGCAGATAATATTGCGAGCCTCACAACATCAATCAGAATTTACTTGATTGCCATGTTGTTATTCTCGACTCCTCCTGGTTAGGGCACTCGGTTATGGGTGCCCTATTTTTTTACCTGAAGATAGCTAATAGGTAAAGTATCTTCTAGTATCTCATTTCTTCTTATCCTGTTTAGAGAATCACCCTACAATACGCATTAGTGATTATGGATTCACCATAATCTTATTTAAGTCACTGGATTACATATAAAAATGAGTAATGGTCCATTAATGGTAGATCTCCAGGGATGCGAGATTAGTGTTCAGGAACGTGAATGGTTGAATCATCCTGCGGTGGGAGGTGTGATTCTGTTTACTAGGAACTACCATGATAAGAAACAATTAGCCAACTTGGTTAAAGATATTCATGCAATTAAAAAACCCAAGTTATTAGTTGCGGTAGACCAGGAGGGCGGACGAGTACAACGCTTTCGAGAAGGTTTCACTCAGTATCCTCCAATGCGTGCATTAGGTGAAATATATGATAAAGATCCGCACAAAGGCATGCTGCTTACTGAGTTATTGGCTTGCCGGTTGGCAACCGAACTACGTGAAATAGGAGTAGATTTTACTTTTGCGCCCATACTTGATCTCGATACGGGTGAGAGTGTTGTTATTGGTGATAGAGCATTTCATTCTGACATTGATGCTGTCAGTGCATTAGCTAGTAAGTTTATGCTGGGATTGCGTAAGGGAGGAATGGAATCTGTTGGTAAGCATTTTCCCGGACATGGTTCTGTCAGTGCAGATTCTCATTTTGAATGCCCAATTGATCATCGTTATGAAAGTGATCTGCAATTAGCTGATATTGTTCCATTCCAACGCCTAGTCGATCATGGCATTGCAGGTATCATGTCGGCACATGTTGTATACGAGCATGTTGATGCAAAACCTGCCAGTTTTTCGCACTATTGGTTAACGCGTGTACTGCGAGACCAGATTGGATTTGAAGGCGTGATTTTTAGCGATGATCTCACTATGAAAGGCGCTCATATTATTGGTGATATTGGTCAGCGCGTGAGTGCTGCTTTGCAAGCAGGCTCTGATATGATTTTGTTATGCAATAGCCCGGAAGATATTCCAGCTGCACTTGATCAACTCAATGACTACAATAACCCAAGCTCGCAATTACGTTTAGCTCGGTTTCATGGTAAAACTCCCGTGTCCCTGACTGGCGAGCAACAACGCCAGCTTGATGAATTTATCAGCAACTATCAATCAAATAAAAATTTGTCTCTTAATCTTTAAGCATTAAACCATTATGTCGTCTCTGATAGAAAAAGCTAAGGAAATTTTTACTAATAATTTAATCGAAACATGGATCTATGAGGTGTTTGCAGTTGTCCTTGTAGTATTAATTGCTGCTTATATTGCAAGGCGCGTTATGCTAAAGCTCGTGGCGAAGGCAAAAACTACCCATAACCCTTGGGACGACGCTTTAGTTAATGCAGTCAGGCGACCACTACGCTATACCATTCTAATTTTAGGAATTTCTTACGCTGCTGAGATTACCGGGGCGCAAACCGAAGCATCAATATTTGAACACATCGATACAATTCGATATGTATTGATTACGGCTATGCTAGCCTGGGCTTTAGTTGCATTTATTTCTCATTTTGAAAATGCCACTATCCAGCAGAAATTACTCACTGGTCAATCCGTTGACCGCACTTCTATTCATGCCATTGGCAAACTAGTTCGTACCGCTGTATTTATTACTACTGGTTTAGTCATATTACAAACTCTTGGTTTTAGTGTATCTGGTGTGTTGGCATTTGGCGGTATTGGTGGTATTGCTATTGGCTTTGCTGCTAAAGATTTATTGTCGAACTTTTTTGGTGGGTTGATGATTTATTTAGATCGTCCATTTACAGTAGGTGACTGGATACGCTCACCTGATAAGCAAATTGAAGGTACAGTAGAGACTATCGGTTGGCGTTTAACTACTATTCGTACCTTTGACAAAC
>JANQKJ010000285.1 GCA_028281205.1 Gammaproteobacteria bacterium | reverse complement strand
GATATGCATGTACTTTCATATAACGAAATTCCTGAAGACCGCCAGATAACAATTGTTTCATCCATTGAAGTGTGATTGTCAAGCGAAATTTTATGCGAGTATGTGCAGGTAAAATAGATGTGAAAGCTAATCGTCAATCTTTTGGGTGATTTATTGGAGACAATATTGCGAGTGCTACATCAGGGACATAATAGGCATTATCTTTGGCACAAGCTAAAGATAAAAGGATTGAGGTGAGCGGAGGAGTTAGCTATGCAGGTTAAACGTTACGTCGCCGCAGATATGAGAAGAGCGTTGGAGCTAGTACGAAATGACTTGGGCTCTGAAGCGATTATTTTATCAAACCGACGCGTTAAACAAGGTGTTGAAATATTGACGACCATTGAAGGAGGGTTTGAGCAGAAGGGCGAACCTGAGCAACAGGCTGAATCAACATCGGAATGGGAAGAAACGCTGATGGATAGTGATGCAGTTATGTCCATTGCGCAAAACCCACCAGCAGACCGATGGTCTCATTCGCAACGATCTTTGCAATTACCTCAATCATCTCAACTAAATCAGCCTGGTAGCGACTCGGCAGGAAGTGTGCATACCAAGACTGTGCCCCCTTTCTCTCAAGAAAATACCAAGCCACAAGAGAACGATGCGATTCCATCACTTTCACTCAATGCGGGGAATATGCCTGCGCATTTAAAGCATGAAATTGCGAGAGCTCGCGAGAAAATGCTAGACGCGCTGAGCGAAGACAGCCGTACTGGAAATACAACTAATGGAAATGAGCAAGCATCGAAACAGCATAACAGTATGCAACATAATAATAGTACGCAACATACTAACGCGACTTCCCTAAATCGATCGTCTGATACACCATCCTTTAAAACGGACCAAGTGGCAGATTCTAATACGGCAAATCAGCAAACGTCGTTTTTGCCGCAAATGGGGTCAGCATTAAAAGATCTCATTAAATCGAGCGATGACCAAGCAACACAGCGGCCCGTTACTCATAGTGCTAGTCACACCCAGCCTATGGTGGATAGTATTTCCGCGGAGCAAAATGAAAATAATAGTCAACGTGAATTAGCCGATGTTAAGGCCGAACTTAAGACTATGCGCAGTATGCTGCAAGATCAGATAGGCTCAATTGCCTGGGGTCAATTTAGCTGTCATAACCCGACTCAGGCAGCACTGTGGCAACGTTTCCATAATATGGGGCTGTCAGCAGCTATAACGCACGAACTTATTAAAGATGTTGGTTCTCAAGAATCTGTGCAGCGTGCTTGGCCTCAGGCACTGCATGCTCTGGCGCATCGACTTGATATTTTAGACTGTGATCTTGTCAAGGATGGTGGAGTATTTGCATTTGTTGGCCCGACAGGTGTTGGCAAAACTACCACTATCGGCAAGCTTGCCGCTCGCTATGTGCTTAAGCATGGGTCTGAAAGTGCAGCGTTAGTTACTACTGACAATTATCGTATAGCTGCACATGAACAGTTAAAAGCCTTTAGTAAGATTTTAGATATACCCATAAGAGTTGCTCATAAGCCGTCTGAATTACCGGTGATACTGGAGGAGTTTGCTGATAAATCGCTAGTATTAATCGATACGGCAGGGTTAACAATACAAGACCCACAGCTAACCGAGCAACTTGATGTGTTAAGTGGTTTGCAAAATCAACTCAAAACCCTATTAGTTTTGTCTGCTACGTCGCAGAAGCAGGTCATGCATACGGCTGTTAAATGCTATGAAAGAGCAGGTTTGCATAGTTGCGTATTAACTAAACTTGATGAAGTGACAAGTCTAGGCGAGAGTTTCAGCGTCATCATTGAAGATAATTTATCGCTCGCGTATTACACCGATGGTCAAACTATTCCGGATGATTTATATCGAGCTAAGCCTAAGAAGCTGGTTAATAAAGCCATTACATTAGCCCGAATGTATAAGGTGGAGCCAGATAGTATTGCTGAATCTTTTCAATCTGTTATGAATAAAGCGAATAATTCAGCACGAGCTTTATTTAGTTAAATAATATTGCTGATATCAACGACTTTAATTCGCGGTGATCAAGGGTGTCGTAGGAAATTAGCACTATAATGATTAAAATTAGGAGAAGTTGCGCTCAGCTTAGTGAGCCAAGAGGTCATCGGTAATCAATATGAGTGGTCATCCTGTACAAGTAATAGCAGTCACTGGTGGTAAAGGTGGCGTCGGTAAAAGTAACTGTTCTGTAAATCTCGGTGTTTCTCTTGCCCAACTTGGGCGTCGAGTGGTATTGATGGACGCAGATCTAGGTTTAGCTAACGTTGATATACTATTGGGCATTACCGCCAAACGTACCATCGAAGATGTGTTAAAAGATGAGTGTACATTGCGGGATGTATTGGTCGAAGGGCCAGCGGGTTTGAAAATTGTACCTGCGTCTTCAGGGGTACAATCAATGGTAAATATGAGCGAACGAGAACATGCAGGTTTGATCCATGCTTTTAGTGACCTTAGCGATCAGACCGATGTGTTAATTATAGATACAGCTGCCGGTATATCAGATCTAGTAGTGAATTTCGTCAAGGCGGCTCAGGAGGTAATCGTTGTTGTATGTGATGAACCATCGTCAATCACGGATGCTTACGCTCTAATTAAGCTACTTAATACGAACTATGACATGTATCGGTTTCGTGTCTTAGCCAATATGACAAGCTCACAGCAAGAGGGTAGAAATCTATACGCTAAGTTACTACAGGTAACTGATCGTTTTCTTGATGTGACCTTACAGTATATTGGTTGTATTCCTTACGATGAATCGTTGAAAAAGGCAGTTCAACGTCAGAAGTCTGTGGTTGACTTGGCGCCGCGTT
>JANQKJ010000353.1 GCA_028281205.1 Gammaproteobacteria bacterium | reverse complement strand
GCCAAACATCGTTTTCATTGCAGGTTCATTGTTGCAATGAGGCACAAAAATAACTTTTTTATCGCTGGCAATCTTGCCAAAGTAACCTTCATCGAGTTTAAAATTCTTCGGGACCCAATTGTCATACTCGGTAGTAATTTGTTCAATATCATTGCGGTATACTGCCTCTAAGAATACATTATCTTCATTCACTACATAGATCATACTGCAATCGACACTGTATCTTTCTTTAAGTGTTTTAAACACTATTTCAAACGCATTTTTTTTATCGGTTGATGTAACTAGCACTTCACCAGTTAAATTAAGCACTGATAGATTTTCTACAGTTTTATTGATAGTTGAACGCATGAACTCAAAATTATTGGCGAGCGCGCCGATTTCATCATTGCTTTTAACATCGACGGTCTTACTGTAGTTTCCGGTCGCTATAATTTCTGCTGACGATGTTAAGGCTTTAAGGGGGTCGGTAATGCGTTTTGCAATGGCCTGGGTTGCATGCAAACCTCCGATAAGAGTCAGTAAGCCAATAGATATGACTAGATATAGCATTTTCCATAGTGCTTGCGAGGCAGACGTTTTAACATTAACTAATTTTTCATCTATTGTGGCGGTAGTAAAACCGTAACGTAGGTAGCCAGCAACTTCTTCTTCGGCATAAACCGGTATGACAAATTCGAGTATAGGTTGGTCGTTGTATGTGGTGCTAATAACGGTTAACTTGTCAAATTGCGCCATAATCGCTTTGCTACTGATTTCTCCTTCAGCATCTATTATGTCAGGAAGGTCGGTTTGGTTGGCTCCCGCTTGGACCCAAGGGGTTTTTTCGGCGTCACTGAATATGCCGTAGATAAGGTCGCTATCATTTTTGACGGTATTAGAAACAAAGTTTTGTACATCGGAGTAGGCGTTATCTTCAACCATTCGCTTAAGCGCCATACTATTGTTGAAGGCGAGAATTTTTCCTTTACTAATTAATGTATTCCGAATGCTAGTCTCAGTTTCTTTTAAATTCGACACAGCGTCGATATGATAAAGCTCGGCAACAACAGTGATGAGCACGGAAAAGCTGATAACGAAAATTAGACTGACTCGTCTATTTAATTTCTTTCGAATGCTGGTGAACTTCAACTGCTGAATCCCTTCCGTATTATTTGCTCAAGCTATTGTCCGATATAATAAAGATACCGTGTATCCTCAGTGTTCCTCTTTACCCGCTGATCAAAGGATAGTTATTGTAGTTGCTATTTGAATGTCTTAATTAATAACTATTTCAAGTACTTAATCATAATTACGGGCTTTTATTACTATCAGCACGTGCTTAGCTATAGTATAGTTTCATAGGGCGTAATTTTCTTTAAAATACGTTGACTTGTTTTTACCGAACGCTTGATACTGCTGAAAGGTATAAACGGACGGCAGGTATATTTCGTTTTGTAATCTGCCGGGTGTTTTGTGATAGGCCAGGATTTTATTAATGTAATTTAACGTTCTTTGGTTTTAACCACCATTTTTACATGGTAAATGATGCCACATTCGATATGGCTTTCAGCTTTTCTAGATCAATAATATGAATTGCTTTGTTTTCAGCATGTAAAATGTCTTTTTCTTGTAGGCGGGTAATTGTTCGGCTAACGGTCTCTACTGTTATACCTAAGTAGTTTGCTATATCACCTCTGCTCATCGTTAAGTATAAATCTGTTGGCGACATGTGACGTTGCTTATTGGTCTGTGACAGTACGAATAAGAATGTCGCTACTTTTTCTTCAGCGTTGTGACTACTGAGAAGCGTTAGCATAGCTTGCTCTTTATTGATTTCTCTGCTCATTATATGAAATACGTTATGTTGTAACTCTGGCTGAGCAATTGCAAGTTTTTCAAGTTTAGTAAAAGGGATTTGGCAAACACTCGACCTTTCAAGTGCTTCCGCTGTACTGCGGTGTTGAGTATGGCTAATGCCATTCATCGCCAATGCTTCACCTGCTTGGTGAAAACCGATAACGTTTTGCACGCCATTATCAGCAATGGTATATGTTTTAAAACTACCGGTTCTTATAATATAAACTGAATCAAATGGCTGACCTTCTGAAAATAAACTTTCTCTTTTTTCAACTGTGAGAGTGTGATCTACGATACTTTCGAGCGGATTAATTTCATGCTGCTTTAAGGTTGAAGGTAGGCAGTATCGTTTTTGTGTACAACTGACGCACTTGACGGTGGGAACAGAGTGTACTTTGATGCTGAAGGCAGGGTTGCTTTGTATCTTATTGGCACGTTGATTTACTTGAATCGTCATCATCCACCCTCTCGACATTATTGAAATATACAAAAAACATACAACAGCTTATCACCTGTATGCATACCGCTCAGTATTTCTATGTTACTACTGGTTTTATTCATCATCTATTAATTTGTTAATTCGTTCTGTATTAATTCGGTTGTTATCTTGAACTTGCAGGCGTCAAGTACTTGCTGTTGGGTAAACGGTTTTTGTAAACATATGGATGCGCCGGCGTCGATAATTTTATTGACACTATCTGGGTTTGGAAAACCAGTCATTGCAACAATCCGGCAGTGACTGAGTGGCGGGGTACTTCTTATCAACTGGCAG
Organism: Gammaproteobacteria bacterium; assembly: GCA_028281205.1. GTDB lineage: Bacteria > Pseudomonadota > Gammaproteobacteria > UBA4575 > UBA4575 > UBA1858. The sequence goes on along the minus strand of JANQKJ010000353.1, from coordinate 2,037 downwards.
ACCTCAAAACCGTTAATACCAGGCATCATTAAATCTACAAAAATAATATCTGGCTTTATCTCATGAGCTGTCAAACCGGCTTTAAATCCATTGTCCACTGCTTTGACGCTGGCATGAGGTATGTTTGTGGAAAAGATGTCTTTAAGGAGGCCGAGAATACCAACATCATCATCAACTAATAGAATGCTGGGGTTTTCGCTATTAGTTGGTAAGTCGATATTGTACGTTGCAGCAAAGGCATTAATATCACTATAAGAAAAGCGTCTATGACCGCCCGGTGTAAGTTGTGCTTTAATGAGACCTTTCTGTGCCCATTGTTTAACGGTTATAGGCGATACCATAAAACGTTTCGCAACATCCTTTGCCGTAAAATAGCGCTCCTTATTTTTTTCAGTCATAAATGGCCTTAGATACTATCTTAACTGTCACTGTTTGCGTCAATGCTCTGATGTGAATCGAAAGTGACAAAAATATCGATATAATCGAATTAACCGATATTATGGAATATAGCTGAGCCAAAATTAGCGTGCAAGTCAACGCAAATATACTGCGCTAAGGTGGCCAAAAACGCTAAGTTTATGAAAATAAAAAAAATTAACGCCTTATAACTTTAGTTATAGATATTCAAGTTATTTACCTTCGGTTTTTTTAGGAGAAATTAACTTGTTCCTGATGCCCGCAGATTTAATTATGGTTAGGCAAGAGCAAGTTGGATATGAAAGGTTGTACCGACATCAACATCAGAGGTAACGGCTATTTGGCCTTGATGATGCTCTGTGATAATAAAGTTTGAAAACGATAAACCTTTTTCTGGGCTGAATTTTTTGCTGGTTGTATTGACGAAAAAAGGCTCAAAAATACATTGCTGTTCTTCAATAGTCAAGCCTACGCCATTGTGTTGTACTTTGATCCAAAGCGCTTCGTAATAATGTGCTAGTTCAACTTTTATTGTTGGCTCGAAGCTATCTTGTTTTACCTGGCCAATAGAGTGACTAGCATGGCGAAAAAGGCTGAGAAAAACTTGTTGTAATTCCGCGGCATAACACGGTATGTCAGGTAAATCATCTGCGTATTGCCGTTCAATAGTAATGTCGCGAAATTTTAGGCCTGAGGGTTCAGATAAAACGTCTGCGGCTAGTTCTATGGTGTGTTCAATGATGTCAACAATATTGGCAAGGCGTTTTTTGTCACCATAGGCGCGTGCAAAGTCCAACAAATTGTTGATGATGGCAAGGGTCTGTTTTCCTCTATCTGCGGCGTCTGTTAAGATATTATTAATATTCCCTAGGCCGGATCCGTTTACACTGTTAAGTTTGTTGTTTTCTATCAGACTGTCCATGATTGCTTGAGCCGACTGAATATCTTCCATAATAGTATGCAACGGTGCACTGATATCGTGGGCCATATTAGAGGCGAGTTCGCCCATCGACGACATTTTGTCGCGTTGAATAAGCATATTTTCGGCCAATTTACGTTGTGTAACGTTATCGACGAGAATAACGAGTCCTGTTACATGTTGCTCTTTTAATGGATAGATTGTAATGTCGAAATAGTATTGACCACGCTGACTGTGTTTAATAGTGACTGGCTTTTTTTCTTGCAATACATTGGCAACTTGATCGGGTGACAATGTAATAGCGGGGTAGGCTTCCCATAGGTTTTTACCGATTGCCTGTTGGCTATTAACACCGGTAATAATCTCTGCCATATGGTTCCAGTGGGTGACCAGTTTTTCATGATTGAGGCCGATTAACATTAGCGGCATTGATTCGAGTATATTGTTAATGTAGGACTCAGATGATTGCAACCTACTGGCCGTTTCCTTATGCTGGGCGATTTCACCTTCCAATAGCAGATTGGTGTGTTTGAGTAGTTTGTTATATTCATCCAGCGTGGCTGTCCGCTCTTGTACGCGTTGCTCCAGCGCATCGCGAATATTTTCTAATGCTTGGTTAGCTCTATGCGCTTTGCGCTGGCTAAAGAACAATGTGATAGCTGTAATAGATAGCAATATGATTAACACGCCACTAGAAAAGT
>JANQKJ010000220.1 GCA_028281205.1 Gammaproteobacteria bacterium | reverse complement strand
TGGTACGCGGCCCGTTGATTTACATATTCAAGGTTTAAGAGCATTAGGTGCCAATATAGATGTAGAAGCTGGCTACATAAAAGCAACAGCTTCTCGACTTAAGGGTGCACGTATAGTGTTGGATTGTGTGACTGTTACTGGCACTGAGAATTTAATGATGGCAGCGACACTCGCGGAAGGAACAACAGTGATAGAAAATGCTGCCAGGGAACCCGAGGTAAGTGATTTAGCCCATTGTTTAGTTACCATGGGGGCGAAGATTGAAGGCATAGGTACGGATTGTTTAACTATTCATGGCGTTTCACGCCTGGAGGGCTGTAACTACTCAGTACTCCCTGACAGAATAGAAACAGCCACATTTTTGCTTGCTGGAGCTATTTCTAAAGGCTGCGTCAAGGTTACTCATACTGCACCCAGAACACTAGACGCAGTGTTGCAAAAACTTGAGGATTGTGGCGCCTTAATCGATACCGGTGAAGATTGGGTGCAGGTGGATATGAAGGGAAATCAGCCTAAAAGTGTAAACATTAGAACTTCCCCCTATCCCGCGTTTCCTACTGATATGCAAGCTCAGTTTACAGCTTTGAATGCCGTTGCCGAAGGCTCTGCCACTATAACCGAGACTGTATTTGAAAATCGGTTTATGCACGTACAAGAATTACAGCGTATGGGTGCAAACATTGCATTAGAAGGTAACACCGCTGTCGTGACAGGAATCGATCAACTTACTGCTGCACCGGTAATGGCAACCGATTTGCGCGCATCCGCGAGTCTGATATTGGCTGGTATAGCAGCGCAAGGTGACACTATTGTTGATCGTATTTACCATATTGACCGTGGGTATGAATGTATAGAAGAAAAGCTTTCGCAATTGGGAGCCAATATACAGCGATTGCCAAATTAATAAGGCTGAGCAATGGATAATAAAATTACATTAGCCATTTCTAAGGGGCGCATACTAAAAGATACTATCCCGCTGCTAGAGCATATGGGTATGGCGCCACTTGAAGATCTGGATAAAACTCGAAAGTTGTTAATTGATACTCAGAACCCAAATGTTCGTGTGGTTGTGATTCGTGCCACAGACGTGCCGACGTATGTGCAATATGGTGCTGCTGATCTGGGAATTGCCGGCAAGGACACCTTGATGGAATCCCGGGGTGAGGGGCTATACGAATTACTGGATTTAGGTATTTGTAAGTGCAAGTTGATGGTGGCTGGGAAGCCTGAATTGGCGCATGCTGGCAATCGATTAAAAATAGCGACCAAATACGTTCGCTCTGCGAAACAGTACTTTGCTCAGCAAGGCAAACAAGTTGAAATAATTAAGCTTTATGGTTCAATGGAATTGGCTCCCATCACCGGGTTAGCAGACTTAATTGTTGATCTTGTTGATACTGGTAATACTTTACGAGCAAATGGTTTGCAGCCACTTGAACACATCGCTGACATTAGTTCACGCCTGATCGCTAATAAAGCCTCATTGAAAGTTAGATTTGATACACTGCAAGGCATTGTTGAGCAGTTTCAGGATGCTGTTGCAAATAGTTAATTAGGAAAATAAAAATGAAATACCAAACAGACGATTTACGTATTATTGAAATGAAAGAAGTGAGCCCACCCACACAAGTGCTTACTGAATTTCCTGTTACTGAAGATTCCTCTAGTTGTGTATTTCATGCTCGAGAACAAATACAAAAAGTATTGCATGGTGATGATGACCGCTTGATGGTTGTTGTTGGTCCATGTTCTATTCATGATCCGGTTGCTGCACGTGATTATGCCAATCGCTTATTGGAATTAAGAAATGAGTTGTCTGATGATTTGCTTATTATTATGCGCGTTTACTTTGAAAAGCCGCGTACTACAGTAGGCTGGAAAGGACTTATTAACGACCCCAATTTAGACGATAGCTTTGAAATTAATAAAGGTTTAAGGCTGGCACGCGAATTGTTGTTAGACTTAAACAGCATGGGTATTCCTGCCGGAACAGAATACCTGGACCTGATTAGCCCACAATATGTTGCTGACTTAGTAAGTTGGGGAGCAATCGGTGCCCGTACTACAGAAAGTCAAGTACATCGCGAATTGTCTTCCGGCTTATCTTGTCCGGTCGGATTCAAGAATGCTACTGATGGTGGTTTACAGGTGGCTGTAGATGCGATTGGTTCTGCTACTCGTCCACACCACTTTTTATCTGTTACGAAAGAAGGCAAATCTGCAATTTTCTCGACCTCAGGGAACCCTGACTGCCATGTTATTTTGCGTGGTGGGAAAAATACTAATTTTGATGCCGCGAGTATTGATGAGGCATGTGCAAGCTTAGAAAAAGCTAAACTTGAACCGCGTGTCATGGTGGACTGTAGTCACGCTAATAGTTTAAAGCAGCATGAAAAACAAATGGAAGTTGGTGCAGATGTGTGCAAACAAATGGCTGCGGGTGAAAGTAGAATTTTTGGTGTCATGGTGGAAAGTAATATTGTTGCCGGACGCCAAAACGTTGTTAATGGTAAAGCGGAAACTTACGGTCAAAGTGTCACAGATGCTTGCATCGATTGGGATAGTACAGTTGTATTATTGAAACAGTTTGCACAGGCGGTTCAGGACCGACGCAAGGCTAATTGATTAGGTAGTAAATTTATATGCTTTCGATTCAACGCTTTGATATCCAACAAGATGATTTTGATAAAAAATTCTCCGCCTTCTTAACTGCGAACACAGAACATGAGTCTGATGTCTCTCAGGTGGTGCGTGATGTTATTAATCAGATTCGTACCGATGGCGATGTAGCATTAGTAAAGTTTACGCAGCAGTTTGATCGCCTGACGTGTAAGCATGCATCTGAATTAGAAATCATATCTGCCGAGTTGCAACAAGCGCTAGAGTCAATTGATGACAAGCAACGTGTTTCATTGCAACAAGCGCATCAGCGTGTAAAAGAATATGCCCAACGCCAGTGTTTACAATCTTGGGAATATACTGATGAACACGGTACGCGTTTAGGCCAACGTGTAACTCCTTTGGATCGTGTGGGCATATACGTACCGGGCGGAACCGCGGCATATCCATCATCAGTGTTGATGAATGCTGTGCCTGCAAAAGTGGCAGGTGTTCCCGAGGTAATTATGGTTGCTCCCACTCCAGATGGAAATATTAATCCTATGGTATTAGCTGCGGCGGCTGTTGCTGGTGTTGATAGAGTGTTTAGGATTGGTGGCTCTCAGGCCGTTGCTGCATTGGCTTATGGAACTGAGACAGTGCCTGCGGTTGATAAAATTGTTGGTCCAGGAAATATTTATGTCGCCACAGCCAAACGTATGGTATTTGGTAAGGTCGGCATCGACATGATTGCGGGTCCATCTGAAGTTCTGGTGATTTGTGATGAATCTGCTAACCCGGAGTGGATTGCAATGGATTTATTTTCGCAAGCCGAGCATGATGTTTTGGCACGCACTACACTTATTTCTACTTCCGAGGATATGTTGCAAAAAGTGGAGGTGGCCATGAATCAATTACTGCCAACACTTGAACGCTGTAATATTATTGAACAAGCAATTAACTCGTTTGGTTGTTTTATAAAAGTTGATAGCCTTGAGCAAGCAGCACAAATTAGTAATCAAGTAGCACCTGAACATCTGGAATTATCTGTTATTGATCCTGATAAGCTTCTCAATCATATCCAACATGCCGGCGCGGTCTTCATGGGGCATCATACTCCGGAGGTGTTTGGAGATTATTGTGCAGGTCCGAATCATGTGTTGCCTACTAGCGCTACTGCAAGATTCTCATCGCCTTTAGGTGTGTATGATTTTCAAAAACGCATGACAGTTTTAAACTGTTCCGATCGAGGTGCACAACAATTAAGTGGTATCGCAAGCACTCTCGCGCACAGCGAAGGGTTAACTGCGCATGCAAGATCCGCAGAATTTCGCGGTAATAAATAAATGTCTAATCAAGTCCTATCTCGGCTGCGCCCAGAGTTATCTCAGTTACATGCTTATGCGGTACCTGGTGCCACAGGCAGGGTGAAGCTGGATGCTATGGGAAATC
>JANQKJ010000191.1 GCA_028281205.1 Gammaproteobacteria bacterium | reverse complement strand
TCTCCATCATCGCCCATACGCCCACCAACCAGAATCTTACGATCATTGAATAAATCTATTTCACCTGTAAATTGATTTTCTTTATGGATCGTAATTAGTTCTGTTCCATTTCGTCGATGTTCATAAATTTCAATATATCCATTAATCAATACAAAGAAGTCGACAGTTCTGTCGCCATATTCAAATAAAACTGTTCCCTTTTTCACCTTCTCCATGGAACCAAATAATTTTATCCGAGTAACTTGATCTTCGGTTAGCGTTGGAAAGGTTTGCCTTTCTCGTGCATAAGGGTCAGCAGGGTCAAGGTTATCTTTGTTTACCTTCTTAATCACTTATATTCTCTATTGATATTAGATGTTACTAAGTTCATAGTTCGATTTATTAGTTAAGATTATTATAGACTATCCAAGGATTTCATTAACAAAAAATAAGGATCTAGAATGTCTATATGCAAAGTGTGTAATGATGATAAAGCTGAGTCCATCATGCAAGTTGCTGAACAATATGTTCTCGAATTAATACAAAAAGACCATCCAGAATGGGTTAAATCTGATGGAGCATGCCCAAAATGTATTCAGTATTACAAAGATCTAGATACTAAAGTGACTATTGACTAAATTCCGCGTAAAAATAAGACTCTAACAGTATTGGAGTTTTAACCTTTTCACATTGCTTTTCAAAAAATACTTAATATCAAAAAATCGATGCTGAAAAACGTCTATAACACGTGAATTAAGCACCATCCTTTCTCTCGCTATGTGCATAATTAACTACAATCTCATCTTACTGATAAAAATCTAAAACTATAGTTGCTGTATCAGTTTTCATTATGAATTAGTATTATTCTTAGCTCTGACGAGTTGTTCTTTCAACACTTTTTCCACATCTTTTGGAGAGCCAGTACCACGCGCAATAAGACTATAGGCAGTGGGTACAACAAAAAGTGTAAAGATAGTAGCTGCAAAAACACCGGAGAGGACGACAATCCCAATGACTATACGTGTTTCAGCGCCCGCACCGCTTGAAAGGATTAGTGGAATGGCTCCTGCAATTGTTGTTAATCCGGTCATTACGATGGGACGGAACCGAGTGTTAGACGCTTCTAATATCGCATCACTAAAACGTTTACCCTCATCACGTAACTGATTTGCAAATTCTACAATTAATATTCCATTTTTTGCCGCCAGACCAACTAACATTATTAATCCAATTTGTGAATAAATATTAAGTGAACTTCCTGTCAAATAAAGACCTAATAATCCCCCACCCATGGCTAGCGGGACGGTGAGCATGATGACCAATGGATGGATCCAACTCTCAAATTGTGCAGCCAACACCAGAAACACTACCAGTAGACCTAATATAAATACAAAGATAATTGAGCTGCCTGAATTAATAAAATCACGACTTTGACCTTTATAATCAATGATGGCTTCTGGCGGAAGGTGTTCACGTACTAAATCTTCCATATGCTGTATTGCTTCACCCAATCGGTATCCATCTACTAGGTTCGCTTCTAAGGTAATTGATCGTATGCGATTAAATCGAGAAAGTGTCTCAGCTGCACCATACTCTTTTATACTCACAATATTTGAAAGAGGAATTAATTCACTCGTTCGACTGGAATGTATATATATATTTTGTATATCAGAAAATGATCTTTGTCCTTCCCTCTCTCCTTCTACTATCACATCATATTCTTCTCCTCGTTCTAAAAAAGTAGTTATTTCTCTACCGCCCATCATTGTTTCGAGCGTGCGTCCTATTTCTTGAATATTCACGCCCAGATCAGCGGCGCGTTCGTAATCCACTTGGAAATCAATCTGTGGTCGCGTTTCTTTGTAGTCGCTATCTAGACCTTCATAGCCTGGATTGTTTTCGTTTATTTTATCTAATAATACATCACGCCAGACGGCTAACTCTTCATAAGTCGATCCACCAAGAACAAATTGAAAAGGCTTTTGAGTACCACCGCCGAGACCTTGTCGCATTATCGTGAAGGCACGCACACCTGGTAATTCGGCTAAACTGGCACGCACTTCTTTCATTATTACATCTGCTGGTCGACGGTTTGCCCAATCATTAAGAATGACAATCACAATTCCATTACTAAAATTCTCAATATTGCCAAAGGCTCGAGGAGCACGAACTAATAGACGATTTATTTCACCGCTGTCTACATAGGGCATCATACGACGTTCTATTTCTGTCATATATTCCTCCATGAATTTGAAACTCGCCCCTTCTGGACCGTTAACTATGATAAAGAAGGCACCACGATCTTCACGTGGTGAAAATTCCTGAGCTATTTGACTATATAAAAGTGAGGAACCTGCTACGAGAAAAGCAAAGATTGAGACGATAATGACAGGCTTGTTTAGCGCACGAACCAAAATCCATAAATAACCTGAACGTAAGGTTTTAAAAAAATCATCAATGACTGAGATTAAGCCACTTTTTTTATCATCATCCTGATGCAATATTTTAGACGCTAATACGGGAGAGAGAGTTAATGCCACAAGCGAAGAAAATCCAACCGCTGCTGCGATTGTCAGAGCAAACTCTGTAAATAATCGGCCAATATCGCCCTCTAAAAAAGTAATCGGAACAAATACCGCAATAAGCACTAGCGTGGTCGCGATAACTGCGAATCCAACTTGTCGGGCTCCCTTATATGCTGCAATCAGTGGTGTTTCATTGTTGTCTTGAATACGTCGAACGATGTTTTCAAGCATCACAATGGTATCATCCACAACTAATCCAATCGCAAGCACCAATGCAAGTAACGTCAGTAAATTGATTGAAAATCCAAGCGCATTGATGACAATGAATGTGGCTGTGAGTGAGATTGGAACTGTGACAGCAGGTATTAGCATCGCTCTAATACTTCCTAGAAACAAGTAAATAACAAAAATTACACAAGCAATTGCTATAAACAATGTTTTATAAACCTCTGCGATCGAAGCTTGTATAAATACAGCTGCATTATAACTTTGTTCTATTGACATCCCTGCAGGGAGGCTTTTGTTAAGTCGTGAAGTTAGCGCCTTTACTTCATTTGCAACATCGATAGTGTTTGCAGTGGATTGTCGAATGACACCTATACCCACCATAGGTACCTCATTTCCACGAAAAAACGTCCGGTCTTCAACGACACCTAGTTCAACTCTGGCGACATCTCTAAGTCTTATCAAATAGCCATCACCATTAGTATCTTCAGCTTCGGCTAACACAAGTGATTCAAAATCCTCTGGCACTTTAAAGTTCCTATCAACCCTGGCACGAAAAAGGCGTTCGTCTGACTCCAATATCCCTGCTGGTAATTCAACATTTTCTTGGCGCAACGCATTTTCAACGTCAGTAACACTAAGATTTCTTGCTGCTAATTCTTCTCGATCTAGCCAGATTCTCATTGCGTATGAAAGGCCACCTCCTACACGAACTCGAGCGACGCCATCCAGTGTAGAATATTGATCAACTAAAAAACGTTCAGCAAAGTCTGTTAATTCAGGAACTGTCATTCTATCGCTGACAAGATTCTGCCAAATGATGACATCATCATTACTATCGACTTTTTGAACTTCGGGAGGGTCGGCTTCTTCGGGCAGATCATCAGTGATACCTGCAATCCGATCTCTCACATCGTTGGCAGCTGCATCTATATCTCGGTCGATTGCAAATTCAATTGTTACATTTGATTCTCCATCTTGTGATTCTGATTCAATAAACTCGATTCCTTCAATACCTGCGATACGCTCTTCAACGATTTCAGTAATTCTCGTTTCCACAATGTTTGATGGTGCACCAGGATAGGTGACTTCTACTGTGACAACGGGGGGATCGATGTCTGGATATTCACGCAACGATAACTGTTCGAATGACACTAATCCAAACGCAATCAGCAATAATGAAATTACACTTGCAAAGACAGGTCGTTTGACTGAAATGTCAGAGATTAACACTACTTCGTCTCTTATTGGAGAAGCTCGGTCAAGCTCTCATTATCTTTCTCGATCGCTTTCACCTGAACAATTGCACCCGGGCGTAAACGCAAAGCTCCATGAGTCACAATTTGTTGACCCTCTTGTAAACCGTCTAGTATCTCAGTCTCACCTTTGCGTCGCGCCCCTATCTTAACTATTTGTCTTTGCACTGTTGTCTGTTCATTACTTTGAATCACCATCACTGCGTGCTCTTCACCGACCATGATGATGGCTTCTTCAGGAACAATGAGTGACTTGCGAGGATTTTTATTTAACTTAACGCGCATCAACATACCTGCTTTTAGCAAGCGCTCATCATTTTGTAATAATGCTCGTGCCATAACAGAGCGTGTAGTTGGATCAACCCGGCTATCGACACTGAAAATAGTTCCTGTAAATATATCGTCAGGAAATGCACTTGATCGCGCCTCAATTTCAATACCGGGTGTTAATGTGGCAAGAAAAATTTCTGGGATAGAAAAATCTAATTTCATGACACTATCATCATCAACCGTTATCAATAAGACGCCTGGTTGTGCAAGCGCTCCAACACTAATATTTCTTATGCCTACCACACCATTAAACGGCGCGATCACTCGACGCTCATTCATTCTGGATTTGATTGCTTTGATTCGCGCGCGCGCTGTATCATATTCTCGCTCTTGTTCATCCAAGATTGATTT